>JBELJW010000194.1:0-3756 GCA_042089975.1 Flavobacteriales bacterium
CGTATGGCGGCTGAAAAGGCTCATGGGGCAACAATCATTGTCGGTTTTCAATTCAGGGCAGGCCACGCGAAGGTACCACATCCCCAAGGGGGACGCATCAAGGTCTGCATACGTTGCACAAAACCGGAACTTTCCTTCTTAATTTTGTGACATGTCAAACGACCACCACGACTCCCACGAGCCCGAGCAAAATGAAATTGGCGGCCCCGTCGTCTTTGCTTTGTTTCTCTTTGCCATTGCCGTCATTGCCATTGGCATGATGGCCTCCTGAGGGCTCCCCTCAATCTTGACGCACCAAGGTCATTTCCTCGACCAAGTGGCCCGCCCCGGCATAGACGTCCATGACCCAAAGGACATACCGCATGTCCACCATGATGTTTCTGCAACGGGTGTCATCGAAGAGGATGTCGCTCATCGTGCTCTCCCAGCTTCTGTCAAAGTTGATGCCCACGAGGTTCCCCGAGGCGTCCAAGGCCGGTGACCCCGAATTCCCACCCGTCGTATGGTTGCTCCCTGTGAAACAAACGACGAGTTCTCCGTCCTCATTGGCGTAATCGCCATAAGACTTCTGTTCCAACAGTTCCACAAGCCTCAAGGGCATGTCAAAATCAGGATCTTCTGGAATGTATTTCTGAAGGATGCCATTCGCCGTACTCAACGGGTTGTACTGCATGCCGTCATAAGGGGCGCTTCCCTCCACCTTCCCATACGTCAGTCGAAGGGTGCTGTTGGCGTCCACGGGGAAGACTTCCTGAGGAAAGGCCCGTCGCAATGCTTTGGTGTAGAGGCCCGAAGCCTGTTCGATTTCTGACCGAAGCCGGCCGTACTCCGGGGCAACGGTGCTGAAATAATGGACACGCATTTGTTCCACCCAACGGTAGGCAGGGTCTTTCTCAAGCTTGGACCAAGCCTTTGCAGAACTGTTGGCCAGGAGTTTGTCCATGGCGTCTGCATTGTCGAACACACTTTTGCCAAACATTTTGTCGGCCCAGGCCTCGCCGCCACCGGCCTTAGCCACCTCCTCGCGAAGGCCTTCTGGCTCCATTTCAGGGCGGATCCACTTCAAATATTCAGTGACCAAACGCCCCATCATTTGAGCATCCACACCGGCATCGTAGTCACGACGGAAGCCCGGTTCGTCTGCGCGCAAACGCTCGATCAGGGAAGTCCGTTCCTCCTCTGAAAGCCCTCCTTGGACAAGATCGGAGAAGCTGTGGGCATAATTGAAGATTTCTGGGCCGTAATAAAGCCACTCGATGAACAAAGCCCGAGCCTCCAAAAAAGGGAAGTACTGGGCATTCAGGGCGGCAATGTCCTTGATGACCGTGGTGCCTGTGGCTTGGTTCAGTCGCAACTCCATCGCACGCTTTTTGTCCAAGGCATGGAGCTCGGTCAGCCCGCGGTTTTGGCCCTTCCACTTTTTCCAAGCATTTGCCACGCCACTTTGCTTGGCGGCATAGGCGATGCGCAAGGCGTCCGAAGAGGCGCGGGCAGCATTGATCACGGCAAGCCCTTGATCCCGCATGGCAATGCGCATGGGGTTCAAGCGATTGATCACGTGTTCCACCGCATCCGAGGTCAGGTATTGCTCAGTGCGGCCGGGAAACCCAAACACCATGGTGAAGTCTCCATCCTTGACCCCATCCACATTGACTGGGAAGTGATGCTTGGGCACGTAGGGCACATTGTCCTGGGCAAAGTCGGCAGGAGCATTGTTCGCATCGGCATAGATCCTGAAGACACTGAAATCTCCCGTATGACGTGGCCAAACCCAATTGTCTGTGTCGCCCCCGAACTTCCCTACCGCAGAGGGGGGCGCACCGACAAGACGCACATCCCTGAACACGCGGCTCGTGATCAAAAAGTGGCTGTTGCCAAAGTCAAAAGCCACCACTTTGCCTTCCAGCCCCTTGCCCTCTGTTGCCTCGAGCACGATCGCGTCCATTTCCTCTTCCATCTTCTTTTCCCTTGCCTCGCCTGACAACCCAACACACGCTCTGGCCAAACGCCTTGTGACGTCCTCAATGCGGTCGATGAAGGTGCATGTCAAATTCGGATTGGGCAATTCTTCCGCACGGGTCATGGCCCAAAATCCATCGGCCAAAAGATCATTCTCCACACTGCTGTGCTGCTGGATTTGGCCATAGCCGCAATGGTGATTGGTCAATAACAGGCCTTCCGAACTGACCATCTCCGCCGTGCAACCTCCGTTGAAATGCACCACGGCGTCTTTCAAACTGCTCTGGTTGATGCTGTAAATGTCTTCGGCCGTCAGCTTGAGGCCCAGGGCCTGCATGTCGCCTTCAATCACGTCGAGCAGGGTCGGAATCCACATCCCTTCTTTTGCCTGCATTGCACCACCAAGGAGTCCTGCCATCACGAGCAACAACGTCCTTTGAATTGTCCATGTCTTCATGCGCACAAGATACCCCAGCTGGGGCCACTCCCCTACCTTCGCAACATGGCAAACTCCAACTCGGACAACCAACTGCAGCCCCCACCAGACAACCTGCTTGTGGACCTGCGAAGCGACACGGTCACCGTCCCCACGAAGGAGATGATGGTGGCCATGTCGGAGGCTCCTGTCGGCGACGATGTGTTTGGCGAGGACCCGAGCGTTCAGGAACTCCAATCGCGATGTGCTGCATTGATGGGGCATGAGGCCGCGCTCTTTTGTCCTTCGGGAACCATGACCAATCAAATCGCCATTCAAGTGCACACCCAGCCGGGGGATGAGGTGATATGTGACCGCCTCTCCCACATCTACAATTATGAAGGTGGCGGGATCGCCAGGAATTCAGGAGCGTCTGTGCGCTTGCTGCACGGGGACCGTGGACGGTTCGATGTGGACGAGTGTCTTTCCAACATCAACCCCAGTGACAGCCATTATGCCCGCACTTCTCTTGTCGCGGTGGAAGATACCTGCAACAAAGGAGGTGGCTCTGTTTGGGACATCGACGCCCTTTCCAATGTTGCTCAAGCCGCGCGAAGCCGAGGACTGGCGTTCCATCTGGACGGGGCCCGGGCTTGGAATGCCTTTGTCGTTCGTGGGCAGTGGGAGGACCGAAAGGCCATGTCCTCGTATGGACAGCTTTTTGACAGCATGTCTTTGTGCTTTAGCAAAGGCCTGGGATGCCCTGTAGGGTCCGTACTTGTGGGTTCCCATGACTTCATCGCCGAAGCCCATCGGTCCAGAAAGGCCATGGGCGGCGGCATGCGGCAGGCTGGGATCCTCGCCGCGGCAGGCCTGCATGCCTTGGACCGTCACGTGTCCCGTTTGGCCATCGACCACCATCACGCCACGATGCTAGAGAAGGCCCTGAACCTTCACCCTGACGTGCAGTCTGTGGACCCCGTGGAGAGCAATATTGTGATTTTCAACCTCTATGGCCCCCACGCCGATCAAGCTGTGGCAGCACTGTCCCAGCAGGGCATTGCATGCTTCGCATTCGGTCCTGACAAGGTCCGCCTCGTCACCCATCTCGACGTCCTTGCCGCCCAATTGGAAGAAGCTTGTGAGAGGCTCGGGGACGCCCGCTGGCCTGCTTCGTGACCGGCCCCGCGTTCACTCCGCCAACACCCTCAAGCTGCCCAGAAGGTCGGGACTGACGAGAGTGTACATCCCAGGAGCAAGGTCCGTGTCCAATTGCCAGCCTTGGCTTTCTTGGCGCCATTGGCATGGCACGAGTCTGCCCATGGCATCCAAAACTCGAATGCGTTCTCCCCTCAACGGACCTTCAGCATTGAGGACAAGGG
>JBELJW010000195.1:0-3729 GCA_042089975.1 Flavobacteriales bacterium
GGGCTTCTCAGCCGCTGTGGATGCAGCTGCGGGAAGTGGGTGGTCTTTTTCTTGGAATTACTCTGGCCCAGGATGACCTTCAACTTCAAAGCCATTGAAGGCAACTTGGAGGGGAGAGGGCACAAAAAAGGGAACCACGTGGTTCCCTTTTCAAATTCAGGTGTGCGGTTCACTTTTTCCCGAGGAAAATGAGTGCCGCTCCAATGACAAACACCAAGCCTGTGCCAATGGTTTGGCCCCACTCATAGGCCGTCCACGTCACGCTTGTGGCCCAAAGTGACAAGAGCGAAAGTGCACTGACGCCGCAGAGGACACAACCGGCTGCCAAGGACAGCTTTTTCAAAACGCCCATCAGAATCGGCAGGTTACCAGTCTAGGACGGACCTTATTTCTGAACCGTCACGGTTTGCAACTGGACAATGCCAAAGGTGAGACCTTGAATCAGACCGTCCACGAAAGAGGTTTTTGTGTTCACGGTGAAATCGGGAGCATCCCCTGCCATGGCCTGTGGATCAGCTGTTTTCAGGTTGACCAAGCCACCGATGACGTACACATTTTTGTCTTTCATGGTGATGCCTGTTTGAGCTCCGCTTCCCATCGTATACGTATGGGAGTAGCAAGAAGACAATCCAATGGCGATGGCCGCGAGGTAAAAATAATTTTTCATGGGTCAAAGATTTCCTCCAAAGTAAGTCAGATACGTTCCAAAAATGGACGCGCTGGAAGATGATTTATTGACAAGGGGAGCCGCTGCATCCTGAGCATCTGGCCATCCAACCTTCTCATCCGTTGGTGTATATTCGCACAGTGTTAGGTTTTCGTTGCACAAAGCCCTTCGCAACAGCGATGGCCATGCTTCTGCTTCTCGCATGGGGGTGGGGAATGCAGTGGAGCCACCAGTGGGGTCACATGGTGTCGGGTTGTGCCCACACAGCGCATCATCACCACCATGGTTGCGGTGCAGAACACGACAAAGCCCACAAATGGAATGGACCTCATGAAGAGGTTCAGTGGAAGGCACACCTCCACGTTTGCGAAGTCTGCGACTCCAATTGGACCCCTGAAGAATCGTTCGAGCCTCATGGCTTGACAAGAGAGTACCATGTTTGGTGGTCCTTGTGGACTGTGGGCCAAACTTCCTGGGGACATGCTGCCCCTTGGCAGGAGGGCATGGGGAGCCGAAGAGGCCCGCCCCGAAGGAGCTGAAACCTTCTTTTTTTCTCCTCTACAACCAATTCATGCGCAAGCCTTTCAGCGTGCGCTCTCTGAAGAACTTTGGTGTGACCGGGAAGTCCATCGTGCTTTTGGCATGGTGGCTGGTGGCCCAAGTTGGGGGTGCATGGAATGCCATGCATGCCCAAACCTTGCCTCCCTCAACGTTGCACGGGCACGTTCTTCATGGAGCGACACAACAACCATTGCCGGATGCACTCATCATGGCTTGGCCCTGCGGTTTGGCGTACCCCGCCAATGCTTCAGGTGCCTTTGACGCGTCTTGTCCTCACGGGCTCGACTCGTTGACTGTGCATGCCCAAGGCTGCAAGGCCCAGACGGTGGTTGTGAAAGGCATGGCCCACATCGATGTGTGGCTCCAGCCCCTGGAGGTCATGGTTTCTGAGGCGACGGTCACCGTGGTCCAAGCACCAGAGCAAGAAGCCCAACCCCTCAAACTGGAGGCTTGGACGACTTCCTTGGACAAGACCCCTGGAATGCAGGGACTCGACCTTGGCGCGGCCATGGTTCAGCCTGTCATGAGGGGACTTGTGGGGTCACGTGTGACGGTCATGGAAGACGGCGTTCCTCAGCAAGGCGCACGATGGGGCACGGACCATGGCATTTTGGCCGATCCCGACCTATATGCCAGTGCCAATTCCGCCTTGGGGGGAGGTCATGTTTGGATGGGCCCTGAGGCCATGGGTGGAGGCATTCGTTTGATTGGACCCGGGCGGCTCCCGCAGGACGGCAACGTCACCTCCGCAGGCTCCCAATTCCGAAGCGGAGATGGCCGGGCGAAAGCCCATGTGCTCCAGCGTTGGACCAAGGGCAAGAGGCACGGGCATGCAGGAGTGTCCATTGGCGCTTTTGGTCCTCAGAACATCCCTCAAACGTCCTTTGCCTATGTGGGAAGAACCTATGAATTGGAGGAGGCCAGCCTTCCCAATACTGGAGGGAGCTTTCTCCACGCCACTTTGGGTGCAGGGTTTCAATCAGAGTCTGCTGGGACTTTTTCTTGGACCTGCCGAGCCTCGGATGTGGTGCAGGGAATTTTCTCTGGCATTGTCGGGGTGCCGCGGCAAGGAGATTTGTCGCCTGCCGATGCCCGGTACGAAGTGGACATTCCCCAACAACATGCCAGTCGCTTGCAAGGCACAGCGACATGGACTGGTCGTGGCTCTGGGGCAGGTCCTTTTTGGGAAGCCAAAATGTCAGGATCCTGGAACCGGCGAAGGGAGTTGGCACCACCTCATGCCCATGGCTGGGGTCCGGAGCCAACTTCTACACTCAGCTTGTCCCTTGTCGAGACCACCGGATTTCTGGAGGTCAAGCGCTCTGCGGCACATGGCAATGCGGGTGTGCAATTGGAGGGATGGACCACAGAGACCGGCGGCTGGGAATTTTTGGTGCCCCGACACCAAAGGCTTCGTGGCTCCCTTTTGGGGGAAGCCATGACTGGGGTTCACCGCATTGGATGGCGTTGGGATGCGGTTTGGGGGGTCCAGGATGGCCATGAAGAACCTGCTTACAATGCTGAGGGGCTGGTCGTTGGGACGGACACTCGGGCCGAGTTTTTTTCCAAGTTTTGGATGGGGGGGATGGCCTCTTGGCAACGCCTTTGGTCACCTTCCTCTGGCAAGTGGTCTGGCGTGTCCACCTTGGCTGTTCATTCCCGTGCACCCAGCAGTTACGAGCTCGGAGCCAATGGCATCCATCATGGGACCTTCCGCTTTGAACAGGGGAACCCCGACTTGCGCTCTGAGAAAACACTTGAGATCAGGGTCCAACTGGAATCCCAACGCCAAAACAGCAGTTTCTCGTGGCGCATACAATCCTTTTTGGCCGCGCACAAGGACTTCATTGTGCTCTCGCCCAGCGCTTTCTTTGCGCCCATCTCCCACGCGGGGTTGATGTACCGTTTTGAACAAACAGATGCATTGAGAACAGGGATGGAAGGGTGGTGTGCCCAGAAGGTTGGGGCCCACGAGGTGTCCTTGACAGGGTCCTTGCTGGGCCAATGGGAATGGCCCACTGGATTGGGGCTGCCATTCACCACCCCAGCCCAAAGCCGTGTGCAATGGCGCTGGGCCCTTCGCCCCAAATCGCATGTTCATGTGGCGGCCCGTGCCTTGGCTTCTGCCCAACAAACCGCGCGCAATGAACCCTCTACACCAGGGACCGTCCTCTTCGGAGGCGGGTGGTCCCATGTTGCCTCGTACGGGACGTGGTCCCTTGATGTCCACAACGTGTTCAACACGGAATGGCTCGACCACACCAGTGCCTATCGGGCGCTTGGGCTTGTCGCCCAAGGTCGGTGGGCACAAATCCGCTTCAACACGACGTTGAAGCATTTCAAACAAAACAACACTTCAAGATGAACAAGTTTCATTCAACATTTTTTGCGGCCTTGGTCGCCAGTCTTTTGGTCATGACTTCGTGCAACCCCACAGACGAGGAAGCCCCCACTGTCTGCACAGGCTTGGGCGCCGAGTTCAGTGTGACTGCAAATGAAAT
>JBELJW010000196.1:0-3644 GCA_042089975.1 Flavobacteriales bacterium
ACTTCCACGTCACTGCACTCCCTGTTTCCACTTGGGTCCAGCTGATTTTGGACCGTTCATGTGCAATGCCTCGCTTGGTCACAAAGTTGAACACCCCACCCTTTCCCTCGGCGTCGCCTGGGTACCAATTCTGGACGGTGCTGTACTTGATCTCTGCGTCGTCCAAGGCAACCAACTCCACAACTGCGGCATGCAGCTGGTTTTCGTCGCGTTGCGGGGCGGTGCAGCCTTCCAAGTAACTAACGTAGCTGGCTTCGTCCGCCACCAAAAGGGTGCGTTCAAATTGCCCCGTACCTGCCTCGTTGATGCGGAAGTAGGTGCTGAGTTCCATGGGGCACTTGACCCCTTTGGGAATGTAGCAGAATGAGCCGTCCGTGAACACCGCCGAATTCAGTGCGCCGTAGAAGTTGTCGCGCACGGGCACCACAGAACCGAGGTATTTCTGGACCAGGTCGGGATGCTCCTGCACCGCTTCGCTCATGCTGCAAAAAATGATGCCCAGTTCAGCCAACTTGTCTTTGAACGACGTGGCCACGCTGACACTGTCCATGACAAAATCAACGGCGACCCCGCTCAACCTCTTTTGTTCTTCCAAAGAGATGCCCAATTTCTCCATCGTCTTCCGCAACTCTGGGTCGACTTCATCCATCGAGGTGAGTTCCTTCTTTGCCTTCGGGGCTGCGTAGTAGGAAATGGCCTGGAAATCAGGTTTTGCATAGGACAAGTGCGGCCACTCCGGCTCCGTCATGCCCTTCCACGTCTCATAGGCCTTCAAGCGCCAATCCAGCAACCAAGAGGGTTCGTTCTTCTTCGAGCTGATCAAACGAATGATGTCTTCGTTCAGGCCCACAGGGGCCTTGTCCGAGTCGATGTCTGTCGTGAACCCAAACTCATAGGCCTTGCCCGTGACCTCCTCCAATATCTTGTCTTCTTCGTTCGCCATCTTCATTGCTTTGCTCTTCAGAGGGAGAAACTCTCGCCGCAGCCACAAGTTCGATTGGCGTTGGGGTTGTGAAATTCAAAACCCTTGCCATTCAGGCCTCCACTGTAGCGAAGCTCCGTGCCCACCAAGTAGAGAAAACTCTTTTTGTCCACGACCACCCTTACACCGTTGTCATCAAACGATTGGTCGTCGTCCTGTGTCTGATGGTCAAAATCAAGCTGGTACATCAGGCCGCTGCAGCCGCCGCCTTTCACGCCCACACGCACAAAACTGCCCTCGGGCCGGCCTTCCTCGGCCAGCAACTTTTGCACCTGCTCACGTGCGCTGTCGTTCACTTTGATCATGATGTGTGGAAAAACTGGGGCAAAAATACCCCTTTTGGGGGATGCAAAGATAGGTTGTTTGGACGCGTTCCAAATAAGCCAATGGACCCAATTCCGACGCCTGCGTCGCATCTTTGGGACATGGCGACGAACGCTCCTCGACCCAAAACCTCTCAAGCCCAGCTCACCACGCAGTTCACCACAGTGGTGGGCATGTCCTTGACCCTGTTTTTGCTCGGGGGACTCGGCATGGTGGCATGGATGGGGCATTGGGCCACCGGGGCACTGCGCCAACAGGTCCACGTGCAGGTGTACTTGCAGCGCGAACTCTCCTCCCACCAGCTGGACGCCGCCCGACTGGCCATCACTGCTGACCCTGCTGTGGCACAAGCCGTTTATCTCGATCCTACAGAGGCCGCCACCCAGTTGGAGGAAGAATTGGGGGAGTCCTTTGTCTCTTTCTTGGGCTACGTCCCCCTTCCTCCCGTGGTGGACGTGATGATGCAACCCGAGAGCGCTGAGCCTCTGTTGCTCGAAGAGGTTGCCGGGCGGATGGAGGCGATACCAGGGGTTGCAGATGTGGTGTGGCACAACGATTTGCTCACCGCCATCCAACGTGCCTTGGACCGATGGACCCCCATGCTTTTGGGCGCCGCTGTGTTGGGGTTGTTCGTGGCCCTTGCCTTGTTGAACAACACCATTCGACTCACAGTCTTCGCCCGCCGATTCCTCATCCGCAACATGCAATTGGTGGGTGCACGGCCGCGGTTGATCCGGAGGCCCTTCATCGTCCAGGGTTTGGTGCTGGGGATGACTTCGGGCATGCTGGCTTTTGCGGGCACGGCTGGGACTCTGACTTGGTTGAAAGAGGCGGTGGGCCATGTGCCCATGGTTTGGTTGTTGGGACTTGCTGGCGCCTTCGTTTTGTTGGGAGGGGCGCTTGGGGCCGGCTTCAGTGGCGTGGCCGTCAATCGGTACCTCAAGGCTGACCTCGCCAAGCTGCACTGACTGTGAATACGGCTGCGAAGCTTACTTTCGCTTCATGAACGACGCTCCCAAGACTCCTTTTGCGTTTGGCCCCAGCAACTTTCGTTGGCTTGGCATCGGCATCGCCGTCCTGATCGTTGGTTACATCCTCATGAGTGGCGGTGGGTCCGATGATCCCAATGTGTTCGATGAAAGCATTTTCAGCTTTCGCCGAATCACCCTTGCACCCACCGTGGTGCTGGCAGGCTATGGCATCATTTTCTACGCCATTCTGAAGAAGCGTTGATTTGGAGGCCCTGTCCTACCTCCTCCTCGGCTTGGTCCAAGGACTGACCGAATTCCTCCCCGTGTCGAGTTCAGGACACTTGACCCTCGGACAGGCATTGTTGGGCCTTGAACAAGAAGACTTGACCTTCACGGTGTTGGTCCATGGTGCCACCGCGCTCAGCACCCTGGTGGTGTTCCGCGACGACATCCAGGCACTGGTGCAAGGTGCCTTTGGGAGAGGCAAGGAAGGACGAAGGGCGCGAACCTACATCGGTTGGATCTTGTTGAGCGCAGTCCCGGCGGCCGTGGTGGGACTGGGGTTTAAGGATTCCATCGAAGCTCTTGCCAGTCCCCAATTCGTGGGAGGCATGCTCTGCATCACGGCAGGCATCCTCTTTTTTTCCCAAAAGGCCCAAAGTGGAGATCGTCCACTGCAATCAGGACGGGCCTTGACCATCGGGCTTGCGCAAGCCTTGGCCATCCTTCCAGGCATCAGCCGATCGGGAAGCACCATTGGTGCCGCCTTGCTTCTTGGCGTCTCTCGAAAAGAGGCTGCGCGGTTCTCTTTTTTGATGGCCCTTGTGCCCATTGGGGGCGCCACATTGCTCACGGTGAAAGATCTCCTTGAACGCCCCGCGACAGAGGCCCTTGCTGGCGGACCAATATGGGGCTACGCCTTAGGAACCGCCGCCGCATTCTTCAGTGGCTGGCTGGCCTGCACTTGGATGATTCGATTGGTCCAAAAAAGCAACCTTGCTGGCTTTGGGTTGTACTGTGCTGTTGTTGGCATTCTTGCACTTATTTTAGGTTAATGACACCAACCAACATGTACAAACTCACATCCTCGCTCCTCCTCCTTCCCCTGGCCCTTTTGCTTTGTGCCACAGGATGTGTCACTGTAACCTTTCCCGAACCCATGCCCATGCATCGTCGGGACCTCAAGTCCTTTCCCAAATCTTGGCAAGGCGATTGGAGGGCGATGAATGACGGAGCAGCCGACGATGAAAATGCAGACGTCATGACCATCGGCCCTGACTGCATCCAAAGCGAGGGACAGGAAGATCTCGTGCTCGGCGAGCAGGCTGTCTTGCGCCGTATGGGCAGACGACTTGTGTTGAACTTTG
>JBELJW010000018.1:0-20720 GCA_042089975.1 Flavobacteriales bacterium
CTGGACCGGCTGCACAAAGCTCACGCCTTACAACGGCGAATTCTTCGATTGTGAATGCGGGGACATGACCTGGGCGAGCCGCACATTGAACCTTCGGATGGCAGAAGTCGAAGCCTTGGATTCCACCACCTTCCGTTACCATGTCATTGCCGATCTCCGGACCCAAGCAGAAGTGGACGCGAGGGAAGATTCGCGCGATCTTGTTCTGACCTTGACGACAGCCGTCCAGGGGAACAGCGCGGCATTGAATTTGGCCTCCGGGGATGGTCGATTGACCCTTCAAGAGGTCGATGCTCCAGGGACAGGAATCGACTGGGGCATGGCGGGCGCTTCATTGAACATTGCGATCGAAGAGGGCAGACACACCTTGGCCTTGGGCACGCTCACCGCCACCCTTGGCGGAAACACCGTCTCCGCAAACGGAAACTTCAACTTCGACATCCCCGATTGACGCGGGCATCGGGTGCTGCGCGCCAGGGGCCCATCACTTCTTTGTCCGTTGCAACGTACACCTCCATCCCTCTCTTGGGCTCGACGGTGTGCATGCCCGTGAAGGCGCCAAAGGCCGGCAAAATCAAACGCCTGCCTGCATTGCATCCCGTGGAGGTTTGCACAAAGCACGGCACCCGCTCGGATTGCCGTCCCTTGCCGCGCATCATGGCCGCTGGATGGATGTGGCCACAGAGGTGAATCCGTGCATCTGACGGAATCGGATCATCGGGCTCATGGGTCAACACCACCCCTTGGTTTTCCCACATGTCCAGCACCCAAACCCCCATGTCTCGGTACACTTCGTCCTGGGCCTTGTCATGGTTCCCTCGGACGAGCATGGCCTCCTCCAGTCCTACCGACAATTCGTCCTTCAACCATGCCTTGAAGTCGGCCCACGCGCGGTTGGGCGCGCTGTGGAACAGGTCCCCCAGCAGCATCAATTGCTTGGGCTGGCATTGTTGAATCAGGGCCGTCAGGGTGGAGAGCGTTTGAAAGTCGACGGTGGGAGGGACTGCAAGTCCTTGGGAACGAAAGTGTTCTGCCTTGGCCAAATGCAGGTCACTCACAATCAACATCGATTCGGCCGGCCACCACACCCCCTTTTGAGGGAGCAACCACATGTCGTGGCCCTCAAAACGCCATGCGACAGATCCGGAAGGTGGAAGAGAAGACAATGGTTGGGGGAATGGTTCTTCAAAAGTCGGACAAAAACGCGCCCGCTCGCTCCTCGACGTCACAGCTTGGCATAGTTGGCCTTGTCGTATTTTTGGGCCCGGAAGGTCCCTTACGCCTTCCCACAAACCACAACTCCAGGTCACGATGAGCGGATATGCAGCATATCTCCAAGAGATTGAAGAACGAAAAGGCCTAGGCCTGCACGCCAAACCCATTGACGATGCAGCTCTGCTGAGCGAAGTCATTGGACAGATCAAAGCACCGGACCACCCCCAGAGAGAGGCGTCGTTGGCATTCTTCATCTACAATGTCCTGCCCGGAACCACCAGCGCTGCCGGGGTCAAGGCCCAGTTCCTCAAAGACATCATTCTGGGCCATGCTGATGTGCCTGAAATCACCCGCAGCTCCGCCTTGGAGCAACTTTCGCACATGAAGGGAGGTCCCTCCATCAGGGTGCTGCTCGACTTGACCTTGGGCAAGGATGAGGAAATCGCAAAAGAGGCCGCTCAAATCCTGAAGATGCAAGTCTTCCTTTACGAGGCTGACATGGACCGATTGGGGGCGGCCCACAAGGAAGGACATGCCTTGGCCACAGATGTGCTGAAAAGCTATGCACAAGCGGAATTTTTCACACAACTGCCCGAGGTGCAAGAAAAGATTGAGGTGGTCACCTACGTCGCTGGCATTGGCGACATTTCCACCGACCTCTTGACCCCAGGAAGCGATGCCCACTCACGTTCCGACAGAGAATTGCATGGGCAATGCATGTTCGAGCACAACAAGGAGCGCCAAAACGAACTGCTTGCTTTGAAAGAAAAGCACCCCGACAAAAGGGTCATGCTCATTGCTGAAAAAGGCACGATGGGTGTCGGATCCTCGCGCATGTCAGGCGTCAACAATGTCGCCTTGTGGATTGGGGAACAAGCCAGTCCGTTTGTCCCCTTCATCAACTATGCCCCTGTTGTGGCAGGCACCAATGGCGTTTCCCCTATTTTCTTGACGACCGTGGGGGTGACTGGCGGCATTGGTCTGGATTTGCAAAACTGGGTCAAGACCTACGATGCCCATGGCAACTTGATTGTCGACGACGAAGGTGAACCCGTGCTGGAGCAAGCTTTCTCCATCGACACTGGTACGGTCTTGACCATTGACACCAAGGCCAAAAAACTCTACCAAGGCACCCAAGAGCTCAAGGACATCTCCTCTGCGTTCACGCCTCAAAAGATGGAGTTCATGAGGGCCGGTGGATCGTACGCCATTGTGTTTGGCAAGAAGCTTCAAACCTTCGCAGCAAAGGCCCTAGGCATCGACCTCCCTCCCGTGTTTGCCCCCTCCAAGGAGGTCAGCCACGAAGGACAAGGGTTGACGGCGGTGGAAAAAATCTTCAACAAGAATGCCGTGGGCACATCCGGCCAAACCTTGCACGCTGGATCCTATGTCCGCGCCCAAGTCAACATTGTTGGGTCGCAAGACACCACAGGCCTAATGACCTCTCAAGAGTTGGAAATGATGGCGGCCACCGTCATCTCTCCCATCGTGGATGGCGCTTACCAATCAGGTTGTCACACGGCTTCCGTTTGGGACCTCAAAGCGCAGGAAAACACGCCAAGATTGATGAGGTTCATGAACGACTTCGGGCTCATCACAGGGCGGGACCCGGAGGGGGAATACCATGCCATGACCGACGTCATCCACAAGGTCCTCAACGACCTCACGGTGGACGACTGGGCCATCATCATTGGCGGCGACTCCCATACGAGAATGTCCAAGGGCGTGGCTTTTGGTGCCGACTCCGGCACCGTGGCCTTGGCCCTTGCCACCGGGGAAGCATCCATGCCGATTCCGGAATCGGTCAAGGTCACCTTCAAAGGAGAGATGAGGGAATACATGGATTTCCGCGATGTGGTGCATGCCACGCAAGCCCAAATGTTGCAGCACTTTGGCGGAGAGAATGTCTTCCAGGGCAGGGTCATTGAGGTGCACATTGGCACCTTGCCTGCCGACCAAGCCTTCACGTTCACCGACTGGACGGCAGAGATGAAGGCCAAGGCCTCCATTTGCATCTCCCAAGACGATACCCTGATTGAATCTTTGGAAATCGCAAAGGGCAGGATCCAAGTCATGATCGACAAGGGCATGGACAATGCGAAAGGTGTGCTTCAAGGCCTTGTCGACCAAGCCAACCGAAGGATTCGCGAGGTTGAATCTGGGGAAAAGCCCCCATTGGCGCCAGACGACAACGCCAAGTATTACGCCGAGTTTGAAGTGGACCTCGACATCATTGCGGAGCCCATGATTGCCGATCCAGATGTGCACAACGAGGACGTCTCGAAGCGTTACACCCACGACACCATTCGCCCCCTGTCTTATTACGGAGGTGAAAAACACGTGGACTTGGGGTTTGTAGGCTCCTGCATGGTCCACAAAGGGGATTTGAAGATTGTCGCCCAAATGCTGAAAAACCTCGAAGACCAAAACGGGGATGTCACTTTCCAAGCTCCCTTGGTGGTCACGGCACCCACCTACAACATCATCGATGAATTGAAGGCGGAGGGAGACTGGGATGTCTTGCAGAAGTACTCCGGTTTTGAGTTTGACGATGCAGCGCCAAAAACTGCGGCACGAACGGAATACGACAACATGATGTATTTGGAGCGCCCCGGGTGCAACCTCTGCATGGGCAACCAGGAAAAAGCAGCCAAGGGCGACACAGTGTTGGCCACCTCGACCCGACTTTTCCAAGGACGTGTGGTCAAGGATTCAGACCGGAAGAAAGGCGAATCTCTCCTTGCGTCCACCCCTGTGGTGGTGCTGGCGGCCATTTTGGGACGGACGCCAACCATGGAGGAATACGAGGATTCTGTGGAAGGCATAGAATTGACCAAATTCGCTCCCCCTCTGAAAAAGCTCACTTCGGGCGCCGGATCAGGACCTGGACACTTGCTCTCTTACTGACCTCTCGGGGAGCGATCAAGATGAAGGCCCCAACGACATGAGGCAACCTGCTTCTTTGTGGCGGGAAATGACCCTGGTGGCGCTGCGGTCGATTCGAGGGCAGGCCCTTCGGACCACCTTGACCATTGGCATCATTGGCATGGGCATCATGGCGCTGATCGCCATGGTGACGGCCACAGAATCGTTGAAGGCGAATGTGACGCAAGAGTTTTCATCCCTGGGCACACAAAGCTTCTCCATCGACCAAATGCGCAGCGGCGGGATGTTCCAAGGAAAGCGGGTGCTGCCAAGTCCACCCATTGACTTCAGGCAGGCTTCCCAGTTCAAGAATGAGGCGGCGGGCGCATTCAAAGTGGCCACTTCAGTGTTTGGCACTGGGATGGCCTCCGTCACAAGGGGCAACCAACGAACAGACCCGAATGTAAGCGTCCTGGGTGTGGACGAGTTGTACCTCGACGTCAGTGGACTCTCCGTGGCCCAAGGCCGGAACTTCATCTTGGCAGAAGTGCAAAGCGGCGCATCGATTGTCATGGTGGGTCAGTCGGTGGTCGACCGCCTTTTTGAATCCTGGGAAGATCCAGTGGGACAACATGTTTTGGTGGGATCCCAACGTTACCACATCGCCGGCATTCTTGAGGCGAGGGGCACGTCGTTTGGCCGTTCGCAAGACAACCAAATCCTCATGCCGATCCAAGGGGTCAGGCGGCAATATTCCGACGAAGGACGGAGCTACAATTTGACATGCACGGTGGCCCAAACCGAAGACATGCCCGAGGCCATAGAGCAAGCCACAGGTTGGATGCGCGTGGTCAGAGGAGATGCCCCGGGCAAGCCCAACTCCTTTATGATTCGGCAAAGCAACCGCCTGGTCGACACCCTCCTCGAAGCCACCGACGGCATCACCATGGCGGCGGTCTTCATTGGATTGATCACCTTGTTTGGCGCGGGCATCGGGCTGATGAACATCATGCTCGTTTCGGTGAGCGAAAGGACAAGGGAAATAGGCACACGCAAAAGTTTGGGGGCGACAGGGGCCGCCATTCGGACCCAGTTTCTGGCAGAAGTTTTGGTCATTGGGCAGCTGGGAGGCATCGTAGGCATTTCGCTGGGCCTCGTGGTGGGCAACTTGATTGCCAATGCATTTGACACCCCCTTCATCGTGCCTTGGGCATGGGTCGTGACCGGAGTGTTGCTTTGCCTTGTGACCAGCCTTGCATCAGGCTACTACCCTGCCAGGCTGGCGTCCAAATTGGACCCCATCGTGGCCTTGGGCCGAGAGTAAAAGCCACCCCGAAAAGGCAGCGGAACACACCTCCTTCCTTAGGGCATCACTTAGGGCCCATAGGATTGGCATGGGCAGAACCAATTTGCGACCTTTGCGCCCCCATGTCAAACATTTTGTACACCCTTACCGACGAGGCTCCTGCCTTGGCGACATACAGCTTTCTTCCTGTCGTTCAGTCTTTTGCAGGCAAGGCAAATGTCACTGTGGAGACGCGCGACATTTCGTTGAGCGGCCGCATTTTGGCGGCATTTGCAGACCTTCTGCCCCCAGAACAGGCCCAACACGATGCGCTTTCTGAGCTTGGTGCATTGGCACAAACGCCGGAGGCCAACATCGTGAAGCTTCCGAACATCAGCGCCTCCATTCCACAGCTGAAAGCGGCCATCGCGGAGCTTCAAGCCTTGGGGTTTCAACTTCCCCATTACCCCACTGAGGCCTCGACAGCGGAAGAATTGGACATCAAGCAACGCTACGACAAGGTGAAGGGCTCCGCCGTCAATCCTGTGCTACGTGAAGGCAACAGCGACCGCCGTGCGCCCAAAGCCGTGAAGACGTATGCCCAAAAACACCCTCATCGCATGGGCACATGGGAGGGCCACAGCAAGGCCCGAGTGGCCAGCATGAGCCATGGCGACTTCTTTGGGTCCGAGCAGAGCATCACCTTGCCGGAGGCGACCTCCGTCGATGTGGTGCATTTGACACCCGATGGACAGCGTCACATGCTCAAGCAAGGTCTGGCCTTAAAAGCAGGTGAAATCCTCGATGCTGCGAGCTTGTCTCTCTCCACGATGGAGGCCTTTCTCGAGAACGAACTGGACATCATCCATGAGGAAGGCGCTTTGTTCTCGTTGCACATGAAGGCCACCATGATGAAGGTGTCCGACCCCATCCTTTTTGGGGCTGCCGTCCGCGTTTTCTTCAAGCAAGTCGTCGCACAGCACGCAGAGGCCTTGGAAAAAGCTGGGGTGAACTTCAACAATGGGTTGGGCGATTTGATCGCCAAACTTCCTGACATGCCTCCACATGACCGTGCGGCAATTGAGGCGACCCTGGAGGAGTCCATGAAGGCGCGTCCAGACGTGGCCATGGTGAACTCCGACAAAGGCATCACCAACTTGCATGTCCCTTCAGACGTCATCATCGATGCCTCCATGCCTGCCATGATCCGCGAAGGTGGCAAAATGTGGAACGCCGCCGGTGAAACCCAAGACGCCGTGGCCGTCATACCAGATCGATCCTACGCCGGCATTTACCAAGCGACCATAGACTTTTGCAAGGCCAATGGGGCCCTGGACCCTGCCACCATGGGCACGGTGCCCAATGTGGGCCTCATGGCACAAAAGGCTGAAGAATATGGCTCCCATGACAAGACCTTCCAAATGTCTGCTGGGGGTCATGTTGAAGTGGTGGATCCTGAAGGTGCAGTGCTTTTGAAACAAGACATTGAAGCTGGAGATCTCTTCCGCATGTGTCAAGTGAAGGACGCCCCCATCCAAGATTGGGTCAAGTTGGCGGTGGGACGTGCCAGGGCAACGGGCGATCCCGCTGTTTTTTGGCTCAATGCAGAGCGGGCGCACGATGCCCAACTTATCGCCAAGGTGAACACCTATCTCAAGGACCACAACACCGATGGACTGGACTTGCGCATCCTCGACCCCTCGGCAGCGACCACCTTCTCGTTGGAACGCATTGTGAAAGGGTTGAACACCATTTCAGTGACCGGGAACGTGCTTCGCGATTACCTGACCGATCTCTTCCCCATCCTCGAAGTGGGGACTTCGGCCAAGATGTTGAGCATTGTCCCTCTGATGAACGGCGGAGGACTCTTTGAAACGGGTGCGGGTGGCTCTGCCCCCAAGCACGTCCAGCAGTTGGTGAACGACAATTATTTGCGCTGGGACAGTTTGGGAGAATTCATGGCATTGGCCCCCAGCCTAGAGCACATCGCCGAACGCACAGGCAACGCCCGTGCCAGGATCCTCGCGAACGCATTGGACGATGCCACGACGCGCTTTCTGGACGAAGACAAGAGCCCCACAAGAAGACTCGGAGGCATCGACAACAGGGGATCTCACTTTTACTTGGCCCTGTTTTGGGCGGAAGCCTTGACAGGCCAGACGTCGGATCTTTCCTTGGCACAGGAATTCGCCCCCCTTGCGAGAGAGCTTCGAGCGCAAGAAGACACCATTGTCGAAGAGCTCATTGCTGTCCAAGGCCAACCTGTGGACATTGGCGGGTATTACCGTCCTGACCCCGCAAAATGCGAGGCCGTCATGCGGCCTTCTGCCACTTTCAACCAGACGTTGAAAAACTGGAGCTGAGCATGGCACGCATGCGCTTGCGTTCCTTTCTCACCATCTCCTGAAGCAAGGCACTGCTGCCTGGGCTTTCATCATGGGCACGTATGGCGGCCAGCAAGGCCATCCAATCTGGCTCTTCACGCGCGGGAACATGGCCTTCGCCTTCCTCTAGGTCCGACCAGTCCTCCGTCACCTTCATGAAGTGCTTCATGTAGTCTTGTTGAAGGTTCAGCATGAGGTTGCCCAACTGGGCCACGCTGTCGGGATCCAAACTCGTGGCCATGGCATTCCTGCATCTTCGCAAATTCTCCACGTGCCCTCGGACCAATCCCTCCATGCCTTCGCCTTTGGGCAGCAAATGGGGAAGGGCCACCGGACCGCCCAAGGCATGGACCCCCAAGGTTTGGGCCACATCGCTCCACTGCACACAAAGTTCCACCCGCTTGTGGGACAATTGTGGAACAATGGGGGTGCGCAAAAAAGCATCACGCACCTTGAAGACCGCTTGGTCCAAAGCATCTGTGACTTGATCCTCTGTCGCATCCGCTTGCAAATCGAGCAAAGCGTAAGCCTTTGATGGTTCCATTCACACAAGTTACGTGACAACAGGGAATTGAAATGTGGCACGGTCCCCCATCCCTTCTTAATTTCGCAACGTTAGCCACGAACCAATGAGACAACCCATGATTTGGACCCTTTGCACTGCCGCCGCCCTCGCTTGGGGTTGCGGAAACGCCGAACGCCCTGCTGAAAACAAGGCACCAAAAACGACCACTGTTGCACCCAAGGATGCGCCATCAAGTCAGCCTGACGTCAGTGTGTCTGCACGCTGGAAATCCGGTGTGACCGACAAGAACGCTGGGGACAAAAAAGGGAAAGTGAGGTTGCATGGCTCCGTTCCCGCCGCCAACGGCACCCAATTGTACCTGTACGAGACGGAGGGCCGCAACCTGACCCTGATGGACAGCGCAGAAGTGCAAAACCAGGCCTTTGACTTTGGGGCCATCGAGGTGCACAGGGGGTTCTACCAAATGGCCACGAAAAATGCCAAGAACAACTGCAAGTTCATCCTCAATCCGGACGAAGCAGACCTCATGCTCAAATTCCGTTCCAAGCAGTTGACCAGTGGCAAATCTGCTCCCCAGAGCGCGGAAAACAGAGGTTGGTTCACCTATGAAAATTTCGCTAGGGTCAACAACAACCAAATCCGAAGCCTCCGCAAGCAGCTTAAAGACAGCCCTTTCAGGGCGCAGGTGGAGAAACAGATTGCAGACAAGGAGATGGAGTTGGTGGCCAAGCAACACGAGTTGATGGAAGCCCAGCCCAACACGTATTTGGCGAAATTTTTGGGGTGGAAAAACCCCAAGTACCCCAAGTCGCAAGGCAACTTCTTCGACGACATCGACCCCTTGGACAACAGCTTGGTTCGCAGCATGGCCATGAGCGACCGCATCCAAGGCTTCATGGTGGCCTTCAGCAAGGGAAATGATCCCGGATTTTTGGCTTGCATTGACCTGGTGAAAGCCCACTTTGAGCCCAATCCGGTGACTTTGGAAAGTGCCTTGTATTCCATGCTCGAAGGTTTTTACAACACGGGCAAGGAGCACATCTGTCAATACATCCTGGACAACTACATCTACGACGAAGATTGCGGAGCCGATTTGAGTGATGTCATTCGACAAAGGGCCCAAGGCATCATCAATCTTCAAATGGGCAAGACCCCACCGAATTTCACCATGAACAAGTGGGATGGCGGCACCGTGAACCTGATGGAAACGGCCAAAGCCAACAAGTACACCTTGGTGATGTTTTGGGCGTCATGGTGCCACAAATGTGAACAGGAAATCCCCGTCTTGATCCCTGTGCACGCCAAGTACAAGAGCCGCGGATTTGAAGCCATTGGCGTCAGTTTGGACCAAGCCCGCTCCACATGGGTGGGAGTCATCGAACAACGCGGCATGAGCTATCCCAATGTGAGCCAATTGCAAGGGTGGGATTCGCCCATCGTCAAGGATTACAAGATCACGGCGACACCCACCTACTTCCTTTTGGACAGCGAAGGGAAGATTGTGCTGAAGCCCAAACGCATCTACGAAGTGGATGCGTTCTTGGGCAAAAACCTCTGAACAGAATCGAAGCAGAAGAGCATTCAGGCCTTCTCTGAGGCCTTCCACTCTCTGTAAAGAGCTTGGATCATGCCGTCTGCGAGCCCCACTTTGGGCACAAGCATGTGGGTGGCCTGTGCCATTTGCATGACCTTCAAGAATATGTCAGTGGCATGCACAATGACCTCCGCTCGGTCTGGCTTCAAATGGAATGCCGTGATCCTGTCTTCGAGGCTTTTGGACGCCAACTGGCCAAACAACGCCTCCAATGTGGACAGTGGAATGGCCTGTTGTCTGGGCAACAGTGACAGGCGCTGGAGACGGTTCGCGCTGCCTCCTGTGCCAATGATGTAAAGCGGTCGCTTCTCTGACCGCAATTCCCCGACGTAGGCCTGAACCGCGTCCCACTCCCCATCGGGAATTTGTTGTTGCAATGCCCGTACCGTACCCAACTTGAAGCTCTTCCCTTTGATCCTTTTGCCTTCTCGGATCAAGGTCAATTCCGTGCTGCCCCCGCCCACATCAATGTAGAGGTAGTCCATTCCAGCATCAAAATCAGCCGATTCAAAATTGTCAAAAATCAAATCGGCTTCTTCCTGGCCTGAGATGATGTCCACTTTGACGTTGGCCTGTTTTCGGATGCGCTTGACAATGTCCTTGACGTTGGTGGCTTCACGCATGGCGCTGGTGGCATTTGCCTTGAACCACTCAATGCCGTGGATGTCCATCAGGTACCAAAAGGCCCGCATCGCCTTGGTCAAATCTTGGCCACGCTTTTTGGAAATTTCTCCCGTGGCGAACACATCCGTGCCCAACCGAATGGGCACGCGGTAGTACGCCAGTTTTTGGGACTTGGGCTTGCCTTTTTTCTTTTCCGTGACGCGGCAAATGAGCAAGCGTACGGCGTTGGACCCTATGTCAATGGCGGCAAACTTCATCCTCTTTGGCTTGAATGGTACACGTACAGTTCTTGGTGGGCAACAAACGCTGGAGCGTCGAGATCCCCAGCCGGCAAGTTTTGGCCCTCTGCATCGACGAGCCTTGACTTTCGGTTGTCTTTCCACATGATGTCAAAATGAGCCTCGAGTTGCGCCTTGAGTGCCTCATCGTAGATGGGCGCAGTGACCTCCACACGTCGGTCCATGTTGCGCGTCATCCAATCTGCACTGCTTAAGAAGACCTTCACCTTCTTGCCCTCTCCAAACATGGCAAATCGGCTGTGCTCCAAGTACCGCCCCACCACAGAACGGACTTCAATGTTCTCGCTCAAATCGGGCACTCCTGCTTTCAATGCACAAATCCCGCGGACCATCAGTTGGACCTTCACCCCGGCTTGCGAGGCGCGGTACAGTTTGTCGATCATGCCCGCATCGACCAGATTGTTCAGCTTCACCCTGATTCGAGCGGCCTTGCCTGTCTTGGCCCTGTCCGTCTCCTCCATGATCAACGCCGTGAACCTTCGCCGGTTCGTGAAGGGGCTGACGAACAAATGCTTGTACGTCTTGCGTTCGAAACTGCTCTCGAAGAATTCAAAAATCTTCGCCACCTCTTTGGTGATGTCGGGATGGGCGGTGAGCAAGCTCAAGTCCTCGTAAAGCTTCGCATTGCCCTCGTGGAAATTTCCTGTACCGAGGTGCGCATAGCGACGCAACTTTCCCTGGTGCTTCCTCGTGACCAAAATGAGCTTGGAATGGACCTTCAGTTTGGGGATGCCAAAACGAACCACCACCCCTGCTTCCTTCAAACTGTTGCTGATTCGGATGTTCTGCTTTTCATCAAAGCGCGCCGCCAGTTCCACCAAGACCTCCACTTGTTTTCCATTGTGGGCTGCGTTGATCAACGCATTGATGATTTGGCTGTTGTTGGCCACCCTGTAGAGGTTGACCTTGATGGAACGAACTGTAGGATCAATGGCCGCTTCCCGCAAAAAGTCCACCACATGGACAAACTGATGATAGGGGAAATGCAACAACACGTCGCCCTCCTCCATGGCGTTCATCACACTGGTGGCCGACTGAAGCCGAGGGTGGGTGAACGACGGCTGTTCCGGATGGGTCAAGTCCTCCCTGCCAAAATCCGGGAACGCCATCAAGTCCCTTCGGTTGTGGTAGCGTTCGCCAGGAATCACACTTGTCCCAGGTTGCAATTCCATCCTGCGAAGGAGAGACTGCAGCATGTCCCTTGGCATTTGGCCATCGAAAAGAAAGCGAACCACTTCGCCAGAACTTCGACGCTTCAAGCCTCGCTCCATCTTGGCCACGACCGAACGCGACAAGTCGTCGTCCATGTCAATGGCTGCGTCCCTGGTCGCCTTCACGGCGAAGGCTTCGATGGATTCGGATTCAAACAACCGGAAGATCCGAGGCAATTCAGCACGGATGACGTCGTCGAGGAACATCACGCGTTGGGTCCCTTCGCGCTCTGGCAAGATCAAAAACCGAGGCAGGTGGTCCGGCAGCTGGATCAGGGCCAGTTTGCGCTTGGATTCAGACATGCGCAGACGAATGGCCAAGTAAACGGCCCCGTCCTCCAATTCGGGCATGTCGTTGCCTCTCCTCAACATGATGGGCACGAGCGCAGGCCGAACCTCGTCTCTGAAATAGTCCCCAACAAAATCGAGGTCCTGCGAGCTCAACGACGCGAGCTCAACCACCTGAATTCCCTCCTCCGCCAGGGCTTCTTGCACTTGTCTGAACGTATCGTCAAACTCCACCTGCAGCTGTGTGATCCTCGAATGGATGGCATACAGCGTTTCTGCAACTGAAAACCTCAAGGTCGTCTTGGCATTGGGATCGACTGCGGCCATGCGCTGCAAATAGGCCACACGCACCCGAAAAAACTCGTCCAGGTTGTTGGAGAAGATGCCCAAAAAGTGCACCCTTTCAATCAGCGGGGTTTCGTCCGACTGCGCTTCTTGCAACACCCTGTGATTGAACGCCAACCAACTTTGTTCGCGGTTGGTGTATCGGTCCACTGGCAGACGCTTTTTCATGTCGCAAAGATGAGGACCAATCGCCATTCGTGCCCTGCGCAAAATTGTGGGCCATTTGTTCAAATTCTTTGGCAAGCCGATGGCAGTCGAATGGGCAGGCCCCTGTTATCTTCGTGCTCCAATCTCAACTCATTAACCCAACTCCCTCATGGCAGTTCTCGTAGGCCGCAAGGCTCCTCATTTCAGCGAAACGGCAGTCGTCAACGGCAGCGACATCGTCCACAATTTCTCTCTCGACCAGTACCTCGGTGAAAAGTATGTGGTGCTCTTCTTCTACCCCAAAGACTTTACCTACGTCTGTCCCACAGAAATCCACGCCTTCCAAGAAATGTTGGGGGATTTTGAGGCACGCCATTGTGCGGTGATCGGGGTCTCCACCGACACGCCAGAAACCCACCAAGCCTACCTGCGCGTCGCCAAAGACAACGGGGGCATCCAAGGTGTCACCTACCCCTTGGTGGCCGACACCAACAAAACCATTTCAACCAACTTTGACGTCTTGGGGGGGGAGTACGACTACGACGACGAAGGCAACCTCACCGCAGATGGAGAGATGGTGGCTTACCGTGGGTTGTTCCTCATCGACAAGGAAGGCATTGTCCGACACCAACTCGTGAACGCCCTGCCCATTGGTCGGAGTGTCTCCGAAGCCATCCGCGTTCTTGACGCATGGATTCACAACGAAACCCATGGCGAAGTTTGTCCTGCCAACTGGGAAAAAGGAAAAGATGCCATGAGCGAGACCACTGATGGAGTGGCCGCTTACTTAGCGAGCCACTGATCGGAAAGGCATTGGAACCAAAAAGCCCTGACCCACACGGTGGGTCAGGGCTTTTTGCATCCGTCAAGTCTGGGGTCTGTTTGGATGCTCGATTACATGCGCTGCTTTTTGCGCCTCACATGGTGAACTTCCTCGCCATTGGGAGCAGTGTACACATCTTCGCCCTTCGTGAAATGTGCATTCAATTCTGCCTCTGACCACTCCGGTCGGGCCTCGATCAAACATGCCACATCGTCGCAAGCCACGGACGGTTGGCCTTCATCATCCATGATGACGTAAATGTCCCCAATGCGTCGGGCATCCATTCGTTGTTGGTGCGATGCTGGTGGGTGGTAAACGGCGTCACGCGTTTGACGCAATTCATTCAAGGAACGTGGTTTCATGGTGTGCATTTTGAAAGATCCAAAGGCGCTAGGCCAAGTGCAATATACACATTTTCAACACATTGTATGTGTACTTTGGACACGACCCATGTCAACTCTTGGGCCCAAATGCGTCCTGAAAGAAAGCCTCCAGAGCATGTACATGGCCATTTTGGGGCACCAGTTTCACTTCCGCATCTGCCCTTTTCACCCAAACCACGGTACCTCCCTCGCGCGGTTCAACCCCCCATGTCACGTCCTTCCTCGACCAAGGCATCCCATACACTTCCAAGCGCACCCGGAAGTAGAGGATGGCCCCAGATGTTGTCCGTTGAAGGTTGGACCACTTCACATTCGAGGTGGTCTCGAGAAGGCTCTTGATTTCTTCGGGACCATCCACCAGCCGAAGCCGAGGGCTCCCCGTTTTTTTCCACCACGGCAAGGGCTTGCCTGAAATGGCGTGCACCTCTCTCCAACGGCCAGGATCAGCGTATGTCAAGTTCCATAGCATGGGTGCTCCATAAGGTTTGGTAAGTTCCATTTGCGTCGTACATCTCTGCCTGCCGTTTCGTGTTGAAGGATCGGTTGGGCCTGGGATCATTGCCCACCCCCGCCACATAAATCCAATTGCCAGTGTTGCTTGCCGGATCGTGGTCGAGGAGCATGTGCTCGAACCAAGATGCTCCGAGCCGCCAATCAATGCCGAGGTCATGAACCAGGTAAGAGGCCACATTTTGGCGCCCACGGTTGCTCATGAACCCCGTCTGAGACAACTCCCGCATGTTGGCGTTGACAAAGGCATCTTGGGTTCGGCCTTCCTTCCAAGCCTCAAAAGGATGGCGTTGGGTGCCCCTGTTGGGACTGTCTGGCTTCAGTGCCTTTCGGTGGAACATCTTCGTGCCATACTTCATGGCCACAAACCGGAAATAGTCCCTCCAAATCAACTCAAACACCAACCAATACGTGCTGTCGTTGGATTCCACTTCCCTTTCAAAACGACGAACTTCACTCGCGATGCGACGCGCACTGATGCAGCCATTGGCGAGCCACGGACTGAACTTGCTGCTGTAATCTGCGCCCACCAACCCGTTGCGGGTCTTCTTGTAAACGGCCAGGCGTTTGGAGTCCCAGAAATAGTGCTTGAGTCGGGCGCGTGCGGCAGAGGCCCCACCTTGGAAAGGCAGGACCGCCCGGGAATCTGCCACAGGCATCAACATCCCGTGGCGCTCCAAAAAGCCTTGCAAGCTTGGCCGATTGTCAGAAGCCATCCCTTTCGGAGAAGGGACCTTCAAAGGTGCAGGCATCGGCTCCCGCACTTCGCTTCCTTTTTCCATCTTCTTCCTGAATTGGGTGAAGATGTCGGGCAAGGAGGCTAGCGGCATGGGCAAATCTTCAGGGTGATACAGCGTCAAACCTTCCACCCATTCGCATGTCCCGCCAGCCGCTTCGACTGCGCGCCTCACCAGGCGCTCCACCTCCAGTTCCTCTGGGGTGTGCTCCGCTTGTGCCGTAACCCGTCCGCATCCATGTTCCTTCATCAAGGCTGGCAACACCTCTTCAGGCAGCCCTTCTCGGATCAGAAGCACGCCCCCTCTGGCCTCCAGTTCCAAGCGCAAATCTTGGAGACTTTCCCATAGAAATTGCGTCCTAACAGGACCTGTTTTGACATGTCCCCATCGGTCCTCGACCCACAAGCGCGGATCCAAGACAAAAACCGGAAGCACCTCTCCGTCCTTCAGCGCCTCTTGCAATGCTGGGTTGTCGTCCAAACGCAAATCGTTGCGGAACCAGTGAATCGAATGCATGGTCAAAGGGTTTCAAGGTTGTCGAGGACATGGTCCCCGCGGTCCAAAAGGGCTTGCTGTTTTTCAGGCGTCATCTTGTCCCAGGTTCTGTAAACCATGCCAATGCGTGGGTTTCGCTCCAAAAGCGACCGGTTGGTGGCATGGAAATGCCAATACAAACTGTTGAAAGGGCAAGCATCGGGCTCGGTCTTACCTTTCCTGTTGTACCGGCATGCCCCGCAATGGGGACCCATTTTGTGGATGTAATTGGCCGACGATACGTACGGTTTTGTGCCCACAATCCCACCGTCGGCAAATTGACTCATCCCCCTGGCGTTGGGCATTTCCACCCATTCGATGGCGTCGATGTACACCCCCAGGTACCAGGCATCCACCTCGGCAGGATCGATGCCTGCAAGCAAGGCAAAATTGCCTGTCACCATCAAACGCTGGATGTGGTGAGCGTAGGCGTGGTCAAGGGTTTGTCCTATGGCGTGTTGAAGGCACCTCATGCCCGTCTTTCCCGTCCAATACCACTCTGGCAATTTTCGATCGTGGCCAAAGAAATTCATGGAGGCGTACGAGGGCATGTGCGCCCAATACACCCCGCGCATGTACTCTCGCCAACCCAAGATTTGCCGGATGAACCCCTCCACCTGCTCGACACTGGCGTGTCCTGGATCTTCCCTCCACTTCTGCTCAACGGCCCCAATGACTTCCCTGGGATGCAACAACTTCACATTCATCACAAAACTCAAACGACTGTGGTACACCGTCCAACTGTCTTCGGTCAAAGCATCTTGGAAATCGCCAAAACGCGGAAGCAACTCCTCGACAAACAAAGACAACAGCTCCAGCCCTTCCGCCCTTGACACGGGCCACCCAAAGGCCGTACAAGATGTCTTTCCCACCGTCTTCACTCCAGCGGCATTGAGCTCATCACGCAGGGACGTCACATCCTTTTCCCAAAGTTTGGGGGCAGGGGGAACGTGGCCCTTGGGCAATTTCTTTCGGTTGTTCGCGTCGTAATTCCACTTGCCTCCTTCTGGCTGTCCTCCAGCGTCGAGCAAGACGTCATGACGCTTGCGCATCATGCGGTAGAAGGATTCCATCAAGTACTGTTTCTTTCCTTCGAAGTGTTGGGCCAGGTCCCCGCGCTGTGTCAGAAAATGTTCCGTGTCCGCCTCCGTCACCTCGACGTCCCAATCGGCAGTCTGTGTCCGAATCAATTCGTCCAACCGCCATTCGTCTGGGCTTTGGTAGGCGAAGGCTTGGGCACCACATGCCTTCAGGTGATCGTGCACCACTTCCAACATGGGCCGTTGCGCATCGGGATGGGCAATGGACACATACACCACGCGATGGCCTTCTCGCTGACGTTCTTGCGCAAAGTGCCGCATGGCCAGAAAAAAGGACAACACTTTCTGCACGTGGTGTTGCGCATAGTCCGTCTCTTGACGACTCTCCAGAATGACCGTCACCACATCCTCGTCCACGTCCTTCCACCAACTGTGCTGGGCATTGAGTTGGTCACCGAGAAGCAACCGAAGGGTGTTGGCTGGCGCGTGGGGGGAACTTGAAGGGGCATGCATGACGCCCAAACAACATCTGGGAAGCCTTTAAGTTTTGTCGCGAGAACGCCTACACCGTTCTCCGCAATAACGAACCTCCTCCCAATTCTTTTCCCACTTCTTGCGCCAAGAAAATGGCAACCCACACGTCACACATATTTTTTGAGGCAGGTGAGTTTTTTTGTGAGGCATCCGGAGAAGAGGTTCAGCCAGGCTTCCATTGCTTCAATTCTGCCCAAGACATGGGCACAGGCGTGGCCGTCACGCGATCGGGATATTCCTGCCCCTTCAAGAACTTGAGCACCAAGTCATTGAACAGATCGGGCGCCTCAATGCTGCATACGTGCCCACAATTCTCAATCACAGCCATGTGGACGTTCCTCTGCAAATCCGCGAACTGTTGGGCAGCCTTGAAGAAAATGTGGTCCTGATCGCCCATCACCACCAAGGAGGGTCGGCCCACGGGCCGGCGCAAATACTGTTGCACCAACTTGAAAAAAGGCTTGTAAAGCTCCACCCATTTGAGGTACTCCCCTTGGGACAATTTTTGGCTTTGCCTCCTGAAAATCCAGCGACTCGCCCGGTGGTTGCGTCGCGGAAGAACGATGAAAGAGAACATCCAATATATGGCCTTGAACGGCAGCACATGGTTCAAAATCCTGACGCTGTTCACGAACATGTGCATGACCCAGCTTCCGTCAAAAATGGCCCCAGCCATGACCATTCGGTCCACAAGCTCGGGACGAATAATGTCGATTTTTTGGAGGATCACGCTGCCAATGCTCAGGCTGACAAAGTGGGCCTTTTCGATGCCAAGGTGGTCCACAACGGCAAGAATGTCTTGGGCCACAATGTCGAAGTCGTACGATGGGAATTCCGGAAGGATGTCCTTGCTCTCCCCATGGTCCCTGAGATCGAGCAAAAGCAACCTGAAATGTGGTGCAAACGCAGCCGTTTGGAACTTCCACGTACGAATGGACCCTCCCGCACCGTGAATGAAAATCATCCAAGGCGCCTCGCTGTTGTCCCCTACGATCTCGTAGTGCAGCATATCAGAGGTGTTCGAAGTGGGTGCCATCAATGTCAAAGTTCGCGCATTCGTCCTTTGGTTTGGGTGCGAGGTGGCACAACATGTTGGGCAAGGATCCGCCGACCTTGCGCCTTGACTTCAGGACGCTCCCTGAAAGACCACATCCTGTCGCGTGCCTCCCGCGCAGCCTCTGCAAGATCCATCATAGGGTCGGGGTAGTTCTCCGCATTCCAGTTGCCTAGCGCGGCTTCCATGGGTGGTGCTGTCCAAGGGGCGTGGATCCAAGCTGCCGGCACCTCCTTCAACTCAGGCACCCATCGGCGGATGAAATCCCCCTTGGGGTCGTGGTCTTCGCCTTGCTTCACCGGATTGTAGATCCGGACCGTGTGGATGCCAGTGACCCCCGCTTGCATTTGAAACTGCGGGTAGTGGATGCCCGGATCAAAGTCCAAAAAGCACCGCGCCAAATGCTCGACCCCGTCCTGCCAACGGTGGTTCATGTGGTGGGTGAGGAAGCTGACCAACATGGCACGCATTCGAAAGTTGAGGTAGCCTGTTTCACGCACCGCCCGCATGCATGCATCCACCAAAGGAACCCCCGTTTGGCCTTGTTCCCATCGGCACAGTGCCTCCTCAGAATGCACAGTCTCAAGGGTGTCGTAGGCGGTGTTCATGTTGTTCCACTCCAAGGTGTGCTCGGACTCAAACTTTTGGACAAAATGACAATGCCATCTCAACCGGCTCCCAAAAGCATGGTGGTTTCGGCCTTGGCCACTTTCCTCTTCGAGAGCCTGAAACACCTGCCGCACACTGATGCATCCCCACGCAAAAAAAGGCGAGAGCCGGCTGCAAGAACTCCGACTTTGCTCGGGCTTGCTGATGTGTTTTTGGTACAAGTGGATCCTTCCCTCCTCCAAAAAGGACTTCAAATAGCGATGGGCCATGCGCTCGCCCCCAGGTTGAAATGGACCTTCGCCGTGCACATCGTGTGCGTGCCGTACTTTGGGAGGGGCGCTTGTTTTCCAAGTTTCGGGCCATGACCATTCACCATCCACTGTCCTGTTCGACGTCTCAGCGCGCCAACCCAACCAATCGGGTTGTGCCAAAGGCTGGGACATGTTGACATGCCATTGGTGCACCCATCCGCGGCGGTTCTTTCGGCCGCGTTGCACCCCAAGCTGAGGGGTTTCGCGCCATGCGATGCCTTGAGATTCGCACCACTTGGCGACCAATTTGTCTCGTTTGTAGGTGACCTCCACCCCAGTTTCTTCATGCGAATAGAGCCCAGCGATGCCACGGTATTCATGGATGTAGGACAGCACCTCCATCACTTCGGCAGACAACCTGTGCAGTTTCAGCCCCCAATCTTCTTCCTCCAAAATGGAAGAGATGTCGTCCAAACATGTCCATTGAAAAGCGATGTGACGGCTCGACGTTGTGGGATGCGCCAACAGCATGGGCTCGAACACATGAAGCAAAAGCACCTCCTCCCCTGCTCTTTTGGCGGCCTCTATGGCTTGGGACAAAGGCGCGTGGTCCCTTGTCCTCAGGTCGCGTTTGAACCAAACCACATGAACCCTGCCTGGCATCAGTGGGCGGATTCTTCGTCCCTCCAACCTCTCTGCTCGTCCTCCAACCTTTGCACCTCAACACCTGGTTGGGCATAGGACCACCGGCCCAGAGATTCAGCCCTGTGGTAGCCATCCAAACCACTGATGGTCACCGTTCCTGCTTGCGCGATGTCGAGGTACCCATCCCCTCGCCATGCTGTCCCCTCCACTTGCGCCCATTCCACTGCGAGCACCAAAAATCTGCAGCCGTTGGGGAGCGCAATGTCTTCCACCAAGGTCAGGCCCATGCGGATCCTAGCCTCTGCCACAGCAGGGGCCTTCCAAGCTGTGCGGCCCTCCTCCATGGTCTTCCTGTAAGGGGTCAGACCCACCTCCTCAAACTCCGAGACATCTGCGGGGTAGCGTGCACTGCACTGGTGGGCTTTCTCCAACCAATCGGCATGCACATGGCTGAAGGTGCATTGACCTGTGGCTTTGATGTTTTTGTAGGTGTGTGCATCCGCGCCGGGGGGGCGCAAGACCACGCCCATCTGCGCAGGGCTCGACCCCAAATGAACCACGGAGCTGACAATGCTCAGGTTGTCCACTCCCTCGGTGTCCGAGGTGCCGACCAGGGTGGCGCTCTTGAATCCACTAAGGCTGTTCATGGCACGGGCCCTTTTGCGGGCAGGCCAAGCTTCCCATTCCTTTCGGCTCCAGGAGGCCATTTTGGTCATCTCAATGCACTTGTGCCTGCATCCACTTTCCAGACCTGACCCGTGACTCCCGCCGCCCCCGTTCCCAGCAAGTACGCCGCCGTAGACGCCACCTCATCGGC
>JBELJW010000197.1:0-3575 GCA_042089975.1 Flavobacteriales bacterium
AGGTGATGGACCCCACAGGCGCAGGGGACACTTTCGCCGGGGGGTTTGTGGGCTACCTCGCAGCACAGCACAAGGCACATGGCGAAGTGACATGGGACCACATGAAGCAGGCGGTGACGGTGGGCAGTGTGATGGCGAGCTTTACCTGCGAAGCCTTTGGCACAGAGGGCATCGCCCAATTGACATCCTCCGATGTGAAGGAGCGATGGTCTGCCTACCGGGCATTGACGGATTGCGGCACCGTGGCTTGGCCTCAGGGCTGAGCTGCGAGCCACGGGCTCGGGTCGACGGCTTGGCCCTTGACCCACCATTCGAAGTGAAGATGAGGGCCTGTCGTAAGGGCTCCGGTGTTCCCAATCAGCGCTACAGCCTCTCCTCCAACGACCAAATCGCCTTGTTGTTTGAGCAGGGAGGAACAGTGTTTGTAGACTGAAACCCGATCTCCTCGGTGTTGGATCAACATGGTGTATCCCGTTTCCACAGTGTAAGAGCTGAACAACACCGACCCGTCGTCGACAGCTTGAATGGCGGACCCTCTTGGTGCCACCAGGTCGATCCCGAGGTGCCCGCGTCCCCTGTCCAACGCATCAGACACTCCGCCCACAACCGGTGGAAAACGGAACCCAAGCGAAAGAGTTGTTCCACCACCGGAGCGACGCTGGAGCGAAAAACGGTCTTCATTGGCGACCTGTTCCCTGAGCGCCAACTCACCTGGTCCTGGCCCTTCGAACACCTGTGCGGAATCCAGGATCAAGGGGTTGTTTTCGTTGGCCGCGTGGGATCCTTTTCCCGAGAGGAAGGCCATCGCTGCGCTGTCTCCCGAAAGGCTGTGGCGAAGGGCCATCACCGTTTGGGCATTTTGTTGCAACACCTCCTCCATGCTGTCGGCGAGCGCTTGTGTGGCCTCCATGCTTTCCCTGGTGGACGTGGCCACATATCCAGGCACCAACACTTCCCTTAGCGGGGTCAACGCGACCAACACAAATGTCAATCCACCCACAGAGCAAAGCCCGGCGATGGCCATCCACAACCAACCCCTCGGGGTTCCCTTGAACACGCGGATTTCAGAGAAGGAGCTCTCGTCAAAAACGGTGACCTTCATGGGGTGTTTCCAAAGCGACATGTTGCGAATATCGACACCCGTGCAAACTTTCTCGCCCAGGGAAGCGGTTCATCCAATATTTTTGGGCACGCTTACGTTCCCCAACCCATGTCCACCCGCACCACATTCATTCTCCTGACCCTCCTTGTGGCCACGACTTGGATGTCTTGCACGACCAAAAGGGATGGGCGCGCCTACAGGTTGTACCACAATACCACCGCCAAGTACAACGGATTTTATTACGCCAATGAAGCGTTGGAAGAGGCAGATGGGAAGCTGGAGGAAATGCACGAGGAGCGATGGGACGAAGTGCTTCCCTTGTTTTTGGAAAGCGACGAAAGCACGGCACAGCAAATTTTCCCGCTGATGGAACGCGCCATTGAAAAGTGCACCCGCGTGGTGGACAGGCACACCATGGCGCCGCCCAAACGGATGACCAAGTCGTTCAACCGTCCGGTCATGAACAAATGGATCGACGACAACTACACGGTCATTGGCAAATCCTATTACCTCAAGGGCGACTACCCCAAGGCAGAGGAAATTTTCACGTACCTCTCCCGAACCGTGGATGGAGACGACGCGGAGGCTTGGTCCTTTTCATGGCTGGGCCGAACCCACATGCGCACTGGCGACGAGATCAAGGCCAAAAACGCGCTTGCAAAGGCCGAGAGCATCCGGGACGCCTCGGATGAAGCGATGGTTCACACCTTGATGGTTTTGGCCCAGTACAAAATCCTCAATGGCGATTACGAAGCTGCGGCAAGGCACCTCGAAGACGCCCTCCCGCGCATGGGCAAAAAGGACAAAGCAAAGACCCGCGCGACCTTTGTGTTGGCCCAATGCCTTCGAGAAGCGAAAGACAAAGAGGGCGCCATCGAGCAGTTCCAGGAGGTTGCCAGCATGCGTTGGGCAGATTACGAGTGGGTGTTCCAGGGCAACATTCAACAAGCCATGACTTACGAGCGCCGCAACGGCAACAGCGAAGCCATTGTGGAGCTTTTGGAAGCCATGCTCGAGGACCACAAAAACGAACCCTACTTGGACCAAGTGTTTTTTGCGCTGGGAGAGGTGGCGTTGGAAGACCGAAGGAGGGACGAGTCGTTTGGACTGTTCAAGCAGAGCGTTGCGGCACACACCGACGACGATCGTCAACTCGGCAAAGGCTACCTGAAGCTCGCAGACCTTTACATGGAGGATTTGGTGTACCCAACCGCACAGGCTTATTACGACAGTGCCTTGGCTTACATTGAGGAAGACGACGAACGGATGGAGGAGGTGAGTGCCTTGGCCTCAGACTTGAACAGTTTGGTGGGAAACTTGGACATCATCCAAGAAGTGGACAGCATGCTTGCGCTTTGCGACATGGACGAAGACCTTCGTTTGAGGGCCGTGGACCGGGTGCTTCGCAACATGGAATTGGAGTTGAAGAGAATGCGCGAGGACCGCGAAGCTGCGCTCGAGGCCGCTGCTGCCGCCGCCGCTGCAGACAACACGGGTGTGGGCATGTTTTGGCCCTACAATGGCCAGCTTCGGGCGTCCGGGCAGCAACAATTTTTGTCGTTTTGGGGGGACCGGGTGTTGGAGGACGATTGGCGCAGGTCCAACAAAATGGCCAACTTGTTCTCAGAGGATGACGATGTGACGGAGGAGGGAGAGCAGGGGGGAGAGGATGAAGTTTTGGACCCCTTGGATCCTGCCAACCTTCCCACATTTGAGGAACTTTTGGCATCCCTCCCTTGTGAGCCCGACACCAGGGTGTTGCAAGAAGAGCGCATGGCAGAAGCCTACTACAACGCAGGCCTGGACTACCGTGAAAAACTCAACGACAACGAGAAAGCCATTGAAACATGGGCAGAACTCATTGACCAACTCGACAGCTCCTTTTTTCATCCGACGGCCCACTATCAGCTCTTCAGAACCTATCTGGAGAGAGAGGTTGAGGAGAACTACCAAAACCCTTTTTGCGACGATTGCAACAGCGCGTATTGGGCAGATGAAATCGTGCGCCTTTATCCTGGAAGTGAATGGGCAAAGCTGATTCTGGATCCTGAATTCTTGGACGAAGAAGAGGTTCTCCGCGAGGCACAACGTGAAGTGTACGAAGACCTTTTGGGACGCTACTACAGGAGGGACTACCAAAATGTGTTGCTTGACATCGACGACGTCGTGGCCCGAGACTCTGTGAATTTCTTCGCGTGCAAGTACACCTTGCTCCGGGCGCAGTGCGTTGGGGGGTTGACGAGCTATACCGGTGACCGCACCCCTTACTTCGAGGCGTTGCAAGGCATCGTGGCGTCTTGTCCCGACACAGAGGAGTCCGCCTTTGCCTCCGAACTCATGCGCACCCTCGGTGTGGACCTGGGAGAAGCACCGCCCAAAAAAGAACAAGAGGAGGCCCAAGAGGTCCAACCATTCGCCATTCAACCCAGCAACCAGCACTATTTGGGCATTTTTGTTCCAGTGGGCCGCGGGA
>JBELJW010000198.1:0-3559 GCA_042089975.1 Flavobacteriales bacterium
CACCAACGGTCATAGGCCGTATTCGTGCGAAACACCAAAAACAACGACAATACAAAACCCAACAACGAATGCACGACATTGCTCAGTTCCAAGGGCTTTTTGATGAACTCCAATTCAATGTAGCACACCAAGGCCGTCAAGACCCCCACGGCGAGCAGAAGAGGGAACAAACGGCGGAAGACCTGGCGGCTGTAAGCCTGAAAAATCAGAGAAAACCAGCTCTTGGGATTGTAGTGAATCATCGCTTGGGATTGAGTCTCAAAACTACGGAGTCACCACCTTGAGTCACAATGCATCCGAGACCACCTTGTAGGTAGGGTCCTCGTAGTGGTTGACCTCAATGATGGACTGCGCCTTGTCCACAAGGGCCCGGCAGTCCCCGCTGAGATGACGCAAATGCACTTTTTTGCCCGCTTGGGCATACCGCGAAGTCACCCGGTTGAGGGCCTCGATGGCGGACATGTCCACCACACGGCTCTCTGCAAAATCGAGGACCACGTGCTCTGGGTCCCCTTGGACGTCAAACTTCTCTGCAAAAACTGTTGTCGATCCAAAGAACAGAGGCCCGTACAACTCGTAGTGCTTCCAGCCGTTCTCGTCGATGCGCTTGCGTGCACGGATGCGGATGGCGTTGTCCCACGCAAACACCAAGGCGGCCACGACCACACCAATCAACACCGCCAAGGCCAAATTGTGCAGGAATGCCGTCACCAAGGTGACGAGCACCATGATGAAGACGTCCGACGCGGGCATCCGACGGAAGGTTCTCAACGAGGCCCACTCAAACGTTCCAATGGCCACCATGATCATCAATCCCGTCAATGCCGCCATGGGCAGTCTCTCGATCAAAGGGGCCCCAAACACAATGAAGACCAACAGCATGACAGCAGCCACAATGCCGCTCAGTCTCGCCCGTGCCCCTGAACTGACATTGATGAGGCTTTGGCCAATCATGGCACATCCACCCATCCCGCTGAACAGCCCACTCAACACGTTGGCTGCTCCTTGGGCCACACACTCCCTGTTGCCATGGCCGCGCGTTCCTGTGATTTCATCCAAAATGTTCAACGTGAGCAAGCTCTCGATCAACCCCACACCAGCGACCACCGCCGCATAGGGGAAAATGATGGTCAGGGTTTCCAACGTCAAGGGAACAGCCGGCAAGTGAAAAGGTGGAAAGCCTCCTTGGATGGACGCCAAATCCCCCACCGTTTTGGTGTCAATGCCCAAAGCTGCGGCCAAGCCAAACACCACCACGATTGCCGTCAATCCGGCAGGCACTTTCTTGGTCCATTTGGGCAGGAAGGCAATGATGGCCATGGAAAGCAAGGTCAGGCCGCCAAAGACAAGAAGCTCTTCACGCCCAAGCCATGCACCACTGTCGTCTTTGAATTGGGCCAATTGGCTTCCGCCGATGATGATGGCCAAGCCATTCACAAATCCAAAAATCACTGGCTGTGGGACCAAACGCATGAGTTTTCCGAGCTTCAACAGTCCTGCGAGAAGCTGCAGGACCCCGGCAAGCACCACCGTTGCGAAGATGTATTCAGGACCGTGGGAAATGGCCAACGCGGCCACCACCACCGCCACAGCACCGGTGGCGCCGCTGATCATGCCCGGTCGCCCGCCAAAGACACTCGCCACCAGGCCCACCACAAATGCGGCATACAGTCCGGTGAGTGGGCTCAGTCCGGCAATCAGCGCGAAGGCCACCGCCTCGGGAATGAGGGCCATCGCCACTGTCAAACCACTGAGAACTTCGAGGCGGTAGTCGACAGTTTGCCGAAAATCAAAGAGGGCGATGCGCATGGAAAGGGGGGTCAAAAAGAAGCGGCAAAGGTAGTTCCGCCTTTTGGATGGGCCTCCCTCCGCGACCCTTTAGTTCACAAACAAATCGTGGACAACGTTGCCCTCGCCAAACACCTCCATGCTTTCGCAAGCGGCCACCATTTTTTTTCGGGCCTCCATCAGCGTCGGATGCCCCTCAATCTCGGCATTTTCGAGGGCCTCACGGCTGGGCCACTGGGCATATGCCCAATAGGTCCCTCCCACCCAAGCATGCAACCGGGAACCGTTGCTGCCACACAATCGATGGATTTCTTGGGTGACCTCGCACCACGCTTCTTCGAAGGCGGTTTCCTGGCCTTTGTTCACTTGGAACACATACAAGATGGCATGGGCTTTGGAAGATGACATGGGCTGAATGTTGGGGACAAAAATACAACCCGGTGCAACCTGCACCTGATTCTTGCCATCTTGCCAAACATGAGCCCCTCTGTTTTGCACCTTCCCGACTTGCCTCGGCAGGATGCAGCGCGCCAGACGTGAATGAAACAGCCCCATTCTCCTTGTCGGAATTGGTGGAGCTTCCTGCGCATTTCCCAGCCTTTGAGGAACCAGCTGACAACCCACTGAATGCCGGAGCTGCCACAGCGGGCTGTGGCTGACTGATTTTGCCAACCACAACATTGGCCTCTATCAGGACAACCCCGACCCAGGGGCCTATCGACTCACCCTAGACTCTGCCGACCTCGGTAAGTTCAAAACGCCTAGCCTGCGCAACCTTGCCTTCTCGGCGCCCTGCATGTTCGATGGCTCGCTGTCGACCTTGGACGAAGTCTTGGACCATTACGCGAAAGGGGAATGGGGCACCCCAACCAAGATCCAAGGGTGTTCCCCATCGACTTGATTTCTGCCGAACACAGCGATTTGCTGGCGTTCTCGGCGGCGTTGAACGACACCAATTTTATGGTGCGTGCGGCACGCTGGATGCCTTGACTCGATTGACGTTTGACTGGAAGTTGGTACCTTCCAAGCATGCACATTCCCCTTTACCAAGTGGACGCTTTCACTGACGAAGTCTTCAAGGGCAATCCCGCCTGTGTGATGCTATTGGACGATTGGCTGGAAGAAGACGTTTTGCTGGCCATCGCCCAAGAAAATGCGGTGGCTGAAACCGCTTTTTTGGTGCCTCAAGCCCAGGGTTTTCATTTGAGATGGTTCACCCCCGACCTTGAGATGGACCTTTGTGGACACGCCACCTTGGCCTCTGCCCATGTCGTTTTGCATCATCTTCATCCTGAACTCAACGAAGTGACATTCGACTCACTCAGCGGTCCACTTGTCGTGACACGGTCGACGCACGGCTACGAGATGACCTTGCCCAACCGGGCTCCTGAACACGCGATTTTGCCGGTTGAATTGGAAGAATCATTGAGCACAAAACCCGTTGAAGTGCACAAATCAAGGGACTACCTTTTGGTCTACAACCATGCCTCTGAAGTGGCGAATTTGCAAATCCAACGGGACCTGTTCGACCGCATCCAGTTGGGCACCGGAGGCGTCATCGTGACCGCCCCTGGAGAAGGCTGCGATTTCGTTTCTCGCTTTTTCACCCCGCAAGCCACCATCTTGGAAGATCCCGTCACAGGCTCTGCACACTGCACCTCAGCTCCCTATTGGGCGGAGCGTTTGGGCCAAACCCAACTCGTGGCACAACAACGCTCGGCACGAGGAGGGACCTTGCACTGTCAAGTGCTCCCTCGTCATGTGCTCGTCT
>JBELJW010000199.1:0-3538 GCA_042089975.1 Flavobacteriales bacterium
GGTCAAGTCGACCACGTGGGTGTAGGTGCCAGAAGCCGAGACGTTCCATTCCGATGGCCATGCCAAGGAGCCCAGAGAACAGCCAGTGCCCACATCGTATCCACCAATCCCGACGCAAGAACCATCGGGCGCACTGAGCTCAATCAACACATCTCCGGCCCATGAGCCATCTCCTGCGGTGTTGGTCCAGTTCAAGGTGATGTTGAGGGCGTTCAAGTTCCCTGTGGCTTCCACAGATGTGTCGGCGGCGGCTTGTGCGCCCAATTGAGTCACGATGGACAAATCCGTGGCGCAATCGCATGGGTACCCCAACGGAGGGAAGATGCAAGAGCCATCGTCAAAGATGGCGTCGGCAAAGAAATTGCAGGCTGAAGGATCGGTGCACCCTGTGCAGCTCGCTCCCAGCCCTGCACAGATGCCGCATTCGTCGACCACACCGCAAGAACCGTCGTCTTGCACAGCCTCCGCGTCATAGTTGCAAGCCGATGGGTCCGTGCATCCGTAGGATCCGCATGACGTCTCAATCCCAGCGCAATTGCCATGGCAAAATCCATTGGCATTGATGGTGGGGAAGAGGGCCGCCTGTTCCACCACGGGGTGGAACTGCAAAATGGCTCCTGCAGGTTGCAAGTGGCAGTAACTCATAATGGTGCCCTGCTCATTGATGACTGTCTCCGCGCAAGAGCCTTCGGAGTCGAAGCAGTCGTGGATGGTGCCTGTTTCTCCGGCGGCAGCATCGGGGTGATCCGGTCCCCCCGGCCAGCCGCACCAGTGGGTGTGGTTGGATCCAAAGTTGTGTCCCAATTCGTGGGCGACCACATAAAGGTTCCAAGTGAAACTTGGGATGACGGGGAAGTTGCTTTGGTTGTCCATGGCACTGCTGAATCCAAACCCGTAAGTCGGGCTGCACACCACGCTGAGGTAGGCAATCCCGCCTGTTCCGGTGTTGCCGCGCTTGGACATCAAGTGCACCATGTCCCAGTTGGCGTTGGCCAACACGGCATTGTTGGCGCTCCACTCGAGCCTGAATTGGTCGAGCATGGTGCCCGCGTCATTGACCGTTCCAGCCCAAGGTTCGGGGATTTCCCAAACGTTCACGTAAGAGGCCTGCAGGGTCACCAGGTCGTTCAATTCAGTGCGGTACACTTGGTCGACTCCAGCCAACACCCCAAGTGCCCAATCGATGGCACCGTAGCAATCGGCAAAGGTGTTGTACGTGAAGTTGTCGACGTCCAAGCCGATTTCCACACATTGGGGCACCATGCTTCGTTGCGCATTGGACTGCATCCTCTGCAATTCGCGCTCCTGGTCTTCCACGGCGCAAGTGAAGGAGTTCGTGCCTGCACTTTTGGCAACGTCAAAGAGGACGTAGTCCAATTCCATGCCTTGGCGCTCTTCGCGCTCGGTGACGGGGCGGACTTCCCACTGTCTTCCTGCCCATTGTAGCGTCGCCCTCAATTCGTCACGGAAAAACACCACTGTTCCTGACACTCGCTCATGCGTGCCCCGTACGTCCCGAACCTCGGTCAATTCATAGGTCACAAGATTGGGGATGTAGTTCTCCGTTCGCGTTCCTGATGCTGTGGTGCGTGAAATTTGAAAGTCGTCGCTGATGTTGCAAAACGCATGCCATTCCAAATCGACCAAGCCCACTCCAGGAGCATCCAATGTCCATGTCAAGGTCCCGGGTCGATGGTCCAAAACCGCTTGGTGGGCGCTGGCATCCATCACGAGACCCTGGGTGTCCTCCGCTTTGACGGTGGCCTGCTCAACAGGAGCCTTGGATTTGGAGAACAGCCCCTGTGCAGGGACTTGAGCTTGGGCCCAGGAAGAGGCACCAAGGCAAAAGGCAAGAAGGATGAATGAACGCATGGGAAGTGGTTTGGCTGGTCAGGACAGGTTGGTTGAAAGATACGGAATTGTCGACGAGTGAAAGGTAGGAGGGGTTGGAGGAGGCTTAGGTGGGGTTCAGTGGCTGTGTTTTTTGTGCCACATGAGCGTCCTGTGCTGAACGTTTTCATGCACGTTGGCCCAGACCAAGTTGATGTCCCCAGAGTGCCAATCGTTCCGCTGAAACCACCGGGCACCAAACACTTTGGGCCGTTGGACATGAAAGACGCCATCTTCTGAAACACGGCCTTGCAGGGAGCGGGGCCGAGAAAGCCAAAATCCGGGCCGAACGAGCCCCATATGCTGGTCCTTCGGGGACCAACTTTTGTCCGTCGTCCAAGTGATGGGGTTGATGCACAACGGCACAGCAGAGGTTTCTGGGGGATCCTTTTCCTTCTTTTTGACGAGCCATGGAGGCAGGTAACCGTCATGGTAGGTCATCCAGGTGCAGAGGCAACCCGTGTCCTCTGGCCCCTCGCACGAGCGAAGGGTGTCAAAGTCATTGAGGTACATGTCCATACCAGGCAAATAGGCCGCCACAAGTTGGGCCTTGGCCTCCTCGTTGTCAAAAAACTCCTTCAACAACGTTCGTCCATGGTAAGATCCTTGGCTGTGCCCTGCAATGATGATCGGACGACCATCGTTCCAATGCTTCATGAAATGCAGGAAGGCCTCCCGGATGTCTCCATAGGCAATGGCGGCGGCTGCGTAGCTCAAGGAATCTCCGAGGTCAAAAATCCGAACATGGGCCTGTCTGTACCGTGGTGCAAACACACGCCCCGCCCCCGCAAATGCCGAGGCCTGATGGCGAATGGGCCATTTGTCGACCTCACTGTTCATTTCCTCATCGTACACGTCGGCATTCCACTCAGGTCCTTCGAGCAAGAGGGTGGGGTGCAGGTAGAAAACATCCGCTCCATGGGCCATCGTCGACAACCCACGGGACGACCTTCCCTTGGGATGGGAAATGCCCTGACTGGTTGGGGAAAGTGCCCAACATTCCCAGCGCTCGTAGTTGGGAGAGGGAGGAATGGGCTCAAGGTGGAGTGCGGCACCCGTTGCGCTGACGGCTTGGGGTACCTCAGGAAACTGCTGAGCGGCGAGATTTCCATGGTGCATGATCACCATCAGCAAAATCAATTGTGACCACCCGTTCGAAAGCGAGTGAATCATTTTTGGGGTTTTCGTGAGTGCTTGTTGGTCATGGCAGATTGGACTTTTCAGATGTGCGCCTCCAATAGGAATGTTCAACGGCTTGCATTTGTTCCAAAACGGAAAAACTTATTTCACAGAGAGCCATGGACATGAAGTTCATATGTCCCGCCCCGTCCCTTTGGTCGAACAAAGGTCTTTATTTGTCGTGTTTTTCTCGAATTTGGACTATCTTTTGCCCGTAAACAACCGTCAAAAAAATTAGGTATGAATTGTCTCCGCACCTTTCTTGCAATCGCAGCTTGCTGTTGCACCACATTGATTTTCAGTACACTTAGTTATGGTCAGTTCACACTGACAGTAGAGTCATCGGCTCCAGCTGGTGCCGCAACTCCGGGATCTGTTTATCGGTTCTATGTCGACATGCAGGATGCTTCGGATCGCATGAGTGCGGTGTTTGGCAACGACCAAGCGAACTTGATTGTGAATGCCCCTG
>JBELJW010000200.1:0-3521 GCA_042089975.1 Flavobacteriales bacterium
GTGGTTGGTGGTGGTGGTTGGTGGTGGTGGTTGGTGCGCCCCACCCAAAGGTTCACCTTTTTGTTGTTGCTGTAGGCGTCGTGGTTGGCGTCGTGCATGACGTTCATTCCAATGCCAGCCAATCCCAAACCCATGATGAATTCAGCAGCCCAGAACCCCCAGCCTTGCCCTGCGAATCCCCAAGTGATTAGGGCCCATGGAACGAAGTAAAGGGCGATCATCATAAAGGATTTGACATGAAGTCTCCAGTCGCCTTTGCGGCTCAGGTTCTTTTCCTTGAAGTATTCATCCACCCTGCGTCTCAGGGTCTTGGTGAAGTCGGTGTTGTCTCTTCGGAAGCGAATGGCAGGAATTTGCATGGACCGAAGGTAGCCAAGGGGGTCGAGGAGGGGTTGCGGCTTTGGTACAGGATGCAAACAGAGTTCTTCACAACTCAGCCAAATGGAGACTTGGGCTTGGGGATCTTGCGCACACGAAGCGACTTGGGGGTCACTTCGAGGTATTCGTCGTCGTTGATGAATTCCATCAGCTCCTCCAACGACATTTTTTTGGCCGGGGCAATCCTCAATCCTTTGTCGGAGCCAGAGGCGCGCATGTTGGTCAACTTCTTGCCCTTGATCAAATTGAGTTCCATGTCCGTGTCACGGACGGATTCACCCACGACCTGGCCCATGTAGATGTCTTCTCCAGGATCGATGAAGAAAATCCCGCGGTCTTGCAAGCGGTCAATTTCATAGGCGCGTGCCTGTCCAGTTTCCATGCTGACGAGCGACCCTGTGCTGCGCGTGGCCAAGTCCCCGGCAAAGGGTTCATAGCCATCAAAGCGGTGGGTCATCACCGCTTCGCCAGCGGTGGCTGTCAAGATTTGGTTCCGCAGCCCGATCAAACCGCGTGAGGGAATGCGGAATTCCATATGCTGCAAATCACCTTTGGCCTCCATCACCAACAGCATGCCTTTGCGCATCATGACCAGCTCCGTCGCCTTGCCTGCATTTCCTTCAGGGACATCGATCACGAGCTGCTCAAACGGCTCGTGCGTCACGCCGTCAACTTCCTTGAACAGGACTTGTGGCTTGCCGATTTGCATCTCGTAGCCCTCGCGTCGCATCGTTTCAATCAAGACGCTCAAGTGCAAAATCCCTCGTCCGTAGACGTTCCATTTGTCCTCGCTGTCGGTCGCTTCCACTCTGAGGGCGAGGTTTTTTTGAAGTTCTGCGTCTAGGCGCTCACGGATGTGGCGGCTGGTCAAGAAGTCCCCGTCTTTGCCCAAGAATGGGGAGGTGTTGATGGTGAAGAGGAGACTCATGGTGGGTTCATCCACGGCGATGCGTTCAATGGCATCGGGTTGTTCCAAGTCGGCAATGGTGTCGCCAATCTCGAAGCCATCCATTCCAGTGACGGCACAGAGGTCACCGCTGCGTACGTGGTCCACTTTTTCTTTGCCCAGCCCTGAGAAGACATACAGTTCTTTGGCCCGGACTTTTTTGTTGCCGTCCGCCGTGCACAGCATGTAATCTTGGTTGGCATGCAAGTCGCCTCGGTAGAGTCGTCCGATGGCAATACGGCCTGTGTATTTGCTGTAATCCAGCGACGTGATTTGGAGCTGAGGTGTGCCCTCCACGTAAGGGGCTTCTGGCACGTGCTCCAAAATGACATCGAGCAAGTAGGAGACATCGTCCGTCGGCTTGTTCCAATCTTCTGCCATCCATCCATGCTTGGCGGAGCCATAGACGGTGGGAAAGTCGAGCTGTTCTTCCTCGGCATCGAGGTTGAACATCAGGTCAAAGACTTGCTCTTGCACCAAGTCCGGGGTGCAATTTTCTTTGTCCACTTTGTTGACCACCACGATTGGCTTGAGCCCCAATTCAATGGCTTTGCCCAAGACAAATCGAGTCTGGGGCATGGGGCCTTCAAAGGCATCCACCAGCAACAGCACCGCATCCGCCATTTTCAACACCCGCTCCACCTCTCCTCCGAAGTCGGCGTGGCCTGGGGTGTCGATCAAGTTGATTTTGACGCCCTTCCAGTTGGCGCTGACATTTTTGGCCAAAATCGTGATGCCCCGCTCTCGTTCCAGATCGTTGTTGTCCAGAATGAGTTCTCCTGTGTCTTTGCGGTCGTCGACCACATTGCACTGGTGAATGATTTTGTCCACCAAGGTCGTTTTGCCGTGGTCGACGTGGGCGATGATGGCCACGTTGCGAATGCCGCTCATGAGGGATGGTTTTGCGGGCGCAAAGGTCGAACATCCCTTCGGACAGCCGACGGAAGGCAGGGCATAAATTTTTGGGACTCAGTCCGCTGCCAAAATATCATCCCATTGCGCCAGCATCTCTCGCAAGTCCCGGGCCTCTGTCAATGGGTTCATGAAGGTGCATCGCAGCCAGCGCTCGCCATGGATGCTCGTGGAGACAACATAGCCCGATCCATTGCGCAAATAGGTCGCCCGGTGCGCTTGGATTTCAGTGGCGGTCATTTTTTGAAAGGCCTTCGGTCGGAAGCACACAATGTTCGCTTGAGGTGTCATGGCCAATTCCCATCCTTCCCGGTGTCTGACTTCCGAGGCAAAAAAGCTGGCCACCTCCCACAGTCTGTCCACCAGTGTCCCCCAAATGTCATACCCAGGCCCAGACCGCAGGGACATGAGCCGTGTGCTCAACATGCGTTTGGTGCATTCCAAGGTCCGCTTTCCAGTGTCCCACCAGTCCTTTTGCGCGGCATCTGACCAGAGGTATTCTGCCTCTTGGAGGAAGGGGAGGAAGCTCTGGCCTCGGTCGCGGTAGAACACCCCTGTGCAAAGCGCTGGCAGGCCACACAATTTGTGGAAATCCATGACCACACTTTGGGCCCGGTCCATGCCTTGGACCAGGTGGCGGTGCGTTTCACTGAAGGCCACAGGCGCTCCGTGCGCGCCGTCCACATGAAACCAAACATCATGGGCTTCGGCCCATTCGGCCATGCCTTGCAGCGGGTCGAAGGCTCCTGTGCTTGTGGTGCAGGCGCTTCCGACGAGGGCCAAGATGGATTTGCCTTGGGACGTCAATGCTTGGGCTTTGTGCGCAAGGTCGTCAAGGTCCATGCGGTGGTGGTCATCGGTCTCGACAAGGACAATTGCCTCTGCGCCCCAACCCAAAATGCGGACCGCGCGGTCGATGCAATAATGGGCTTGTTCCGACACGAGGATGGCCATTGTGCCAGGCTGGATGCCTTCCGTCCAAGAGTCTCCCCCTTGTCGGAGAGAGGCATGGCGCTGGGCAGCAAGCAATGCCACCAAATTCCCCAAGGTTCCGCCGTGGCATAAGATGCCTCCACAGTCTTCAGGAAGGCCCAACATTTGGCCGATTTCCTGCATCAAAAGCTCCTCAAGTGCGGCGTTGCTTGGCCCCATTTCAAAGATGGCCTGTCCATTGTTCATCAAGTCGGTCATGGCCCCAACCCACGCTTCTTGGGGCAGAGGCACAGCGACTTGATGGCCCATGTAACGGGGATCGTGCAATTGGTTGGAGCGTTGCAGCATGGCC
>JBELJW010000201.1:0-3488 GCA_042089975.1 Flavobacteriales bacterium
GGGGCTTGAACTGGTTCCAGTCCTCCAAATGAAGGCCGAGGGGAAGAACCTTTGATTTTGCTTTCACCTTCTCCACCATGCCCTTCGGCTTCGGCTTGGGCATGCGTTCCATCCACTGTTTGGACGCCTCCAAAAAAACAGTGCGGTGGTGCGCGGAATTGAACCAAACTTGGTCTGCTGCGAGCCCCGTGGACAGATTCAGATAGGCATAATGGTTGTCACGTCCATGTTTTGGGTCATGATCCGTGGGCGACCATGGAAAGGTCAATTGGTTCTCATGGAACATCACCGCCACCTTCACCTGTGTCCAGTGACGTGGCATCAGACCTTTGAGCTGGGCAACATCGCACATGTCTGTGGTCAAAATGAGGTCAGGAGGTTGGGTTGCCGCATCCCAATTTTGTGCCCAAACCGCAGCCGCACCATGCATCCGCCACTTCCAGTGCCGTCCAGGAAGCGCGTGGAGGATGACATTGTGACCGGCGTTTCCCAAGGCCTTGACGCAGCCATTGGCCCACGCAGCATGGGAGCCAGCATGGTAAGGGTCAAGGATCCAAATGGAGAGAGGACGTTGCATGCTTGCTTTTGCGTTCAAGGTCTGGCCCGGCAACCTTGCCGCGCTTCCAGCGCCTCTGAAGGTACAAAAGCCATCGAGGGAGCCCGATGTCCCTTTCTTTGGCGGCAGCCATATGCGGCTGCCCAGCTTCCATCCAAGCGGCATGCCAGGCCTTGGCAATGTGGTCTGCAGTTGTGCAAAACCGAGGCCATGTGTGGCCATGTGTCAAGCTGTCCCAAGCGGCGAGGGCAGGAAGGGAGGGAAGCATCGCCAAGGTGCGGCCACGCGTCCTCATCTGCCAGCCGTTGTTGGCCACCATGTTCTGCCATTCTCTTTCTGCTTGGAACACGTCCTCCACCAAGGCGTGGCTGTCTTTCAAGATGTCCCAAGGAGTCCAAACTGGATCGTATGGCATGCCCTCCACGGCTTCAAATGGCTTCAAATGAAGGCAGGGACAGGTGCGGGTGTGCAGCTGGGCTTCAACGGCTTGCGTTTCCCAAAGTGCGTGGATGCCTCGTTGGCCGGAGCGTTGGCCGTCGTAATTGCCTGAGGTGTGCAATGGCACGTGGGCATCGGCGAGATAATGCCCGAAGTCGGCAGCGGCGCGGATCACGTTGTCCAATTCACAGGTTGTGGAGTCGTTCGATGTCATGGCCTTCACCAGCCTTCGGTACGACCATTCAAGTTGCCAAGGAAGAACGCCATGGGTTCTGGGCGATGTGAGGGAATCGATCTCAAAGATGGACTGCTTGTAGGTTCCCCAAGACATGCCCCACACTGAAGGCTTGCCGTGAGAGGTGAACAGGGTGTCCAAATCGTCGAGGTCCAGATAATGTCGAGCCCCTTCCAAGCTGTCCAGATGCTTGCGGGCATCGGCTTGGATCGCCCATCGCACCAATCGCTCTGGCGAACCGCCCCAAGCTTCTTTCATGTCTTGAGGCAAGTGGGTCCATGCCAAGGCATGCAGATGACGGTGTGGTGAAAATCCCCAACCCGTCAATACGGTCAAGAGGAGGAGTCCAGCGAATTGGAGGGGCAGAGGGCTTTTGGCAAGAAAGGCTTGAGAGGACCTTGGATCAGGAGGAGGAGAGGTGTTCATGGTTCAGCTGAACCAAGGAACCATTTTTGAGCACAGGGATGGCCGTGCAATTGTTGGGCGTGAGGCAGTACTTCACGTCCTCATTCAAATCCAGCGCCCTGAGCCTTCGTCGATGGGAGGAAGCCTTCAAGAAGGCAAACATGTTGTCACGGGAGGACCTGAAAATGAATTTCGCCGCGACGGTGCTGTCCTCGTCGGCATAGAACTTTCCAGAGGCCAAACATTGGTCTGCAATGGCTCCGCCACAAATGGTGTCCTCCAAGTTGAATTTGTCTTTCCATCCTGATCCAAGGACCAATATGTCGCGTTCCTGTTCAATCAGCCAATCGCATAAGGCATTGAGGTTGTTCAGGGCGCCCACGACCACCGTATCCTTGGACCGGGCCATGTCAATGGCCTTGGTCCCATTGGTGGTGGTCAACACCACGGATTTCCCTTTCAGTTGGGGATCCATGTAACTGTAAGGCGAATTGCCCAGGTCAAACCCTTCCACGATTTGTCCTCCGCGTTCGGCCGCCGCGATGTAGCCTTTTGCCTGAAGCTCCCTGGCTTCTTCCACTGTGGCCACTGGAATGATCTCTTTGACACCATGCTCGATCGCGGTGCAGATGGCAGAGGTGGCTCGAAGGACATCCAATACCACCACAAGGTCAAAACTCTCTTGGTAGAGGTGGTATTCACCCGGTGAAAAACAAACTTCGATTCGGTTCATGGTTCCTGGGGAACGTAGGTTGGGGGTCAATTGGGGTGTGACGCGGTCCTTTTAGGGTGTCTCAGCCTTTGTAGAATGGGAATCGGACCACATGGCAAGCCAGGCTTTTGTTCCGAATCTCCACCAACAACGAAGTCCCTGGTTGGGCGTGTGAGGCGTCAATGTACGCCATTCCAATGCCATGACCTAGTGAGGGAGACATCGTGCCACTCGTCACTTTCCCGACCACCGCTCCGTCGGCATTTTTGACCACGTAGTCTTGTCTCGGGATTCCCCGCTCATCCATCACAAGACCCACAAGCTTGGTGGAGGGGCCTTGTGCCTTTTCGTGCTGCAAAGTCGGTTTGGCGACAAAGTCTTTGGTGAACTTGGTGATCCATCCCAGGCCAGCGGAAATGGGCGAGGTGTCGTCCCTCAGGTCATTTCCGTAAAGGCAATACCCCATTTCCATGCGCAGGGTGTCTCTTGCGCCCAAACCACAGGGAACCGCCCCTTCAGCCAGCAGCGCATCCCACACCGACTCAGCGGCCTCTATGGGCATGTAAATCTCCAATCCTCCAGATCCGGTATAGCCTGTGGCGGACAAGATCACCTCATGGCCCATCAGTTTGCCCAATGTGAAGGTGTAATAGGCCAGTTCTGACCAGGGCAAACCATCCGCCCGGGCAGGCCCCAAACGTTGCACCAGGCCCTGGGCATTGGGACCTTGCACGGCCAGCAGCGCGTAGCGATCGCTTTCGTCGCGAACCGTGGCGTCCCATGCATGCAGCGTGACTTGCTCCTGGATCCAATTCCAGTCTTTTTCTCGGTTGCTTGCGTTGACCACGAGCATGAAACGGTCAGAGGCCAAACGGTACACCAGCATGTCGTCCACAATCCCTCCTGCAGCATTGGGCATGCAACTGTATTGGACCTTTCCGTCTTCCAATGTCGAAGCATCGTTGGTGCTGATCCATTGAATCAGCTTTTCAGCGTCGGGTCCTTCCACCATGAATTCCCCCATGTGGCTGACATCAAACATGCCGACGTCCTGTCGTACTGCTTGGTGTTCGAGCTTGAGTCCCTGGTATTGCACAGGCATGTTGTGGCCCGCAAATGGGACCATCTTGGCGCCTGCCTTC
>JBELJW010000202.1:0-3460 GCA_042089975.1 Flavobacteriales bacterium
GCAAAGGCCAGCGCGGCAGGCATGGAGGGGAAGACGGGGGCGCGCCCAAGGACCTGCGTAAGGCGGTCTTGGGTGTCTTTAGACAGCGGCCCGGCAAGGCCCTGAACCACAAACAGATTTCAGGGGCACTGGGCATTTTGAACCACGACGTGCGACGTGCGGTGATGGCCCTCATGGAGGATTTGGCGGAGAAAGGCCAACTCGAGGACCTGGGCCGAGGTCGCTATGCCATGGCGGCGGCACAAATGGAACAGGCTGGGGGCAACGAGGGTACCATTCAAATCTCCCGCATGGGCACGGGCTACGTGAGGATGCCCGACGGCAATGAGATCAAAGTCCCCAAGCATCAAACAGGCGACGCCTTTTGGGGGGACACCGTGGAAATTGAGTGGTGGAAGCGTGGAAACAGGACTGCACCGAGGGTGAAGCGCGTGACGCAGAGGTTGCGAGAGCATTACGTCGTGACCGTGACCTTGGTCAAGGAGTACGGATTTGGAAAGTCGTCCGACCACCGCATCCACACCGACTTTTTCATTCCGGCGCGCAACCTCGGAGGTGCCGTGGAAGGGGACAAGGTGCTTGTTGCATTGGAGGCGTGGGACGACCCCAAGGACCAACCCATGGGGAAAGTGGTTGAGGTGTTGGGCCAAGGGGGCGAGCACGAGGTGGAAATGCACGCCATCCTGGCCGAATTTGGGCTGCCCTATGCCTTCCCACCAGAGGTGGCCGAAGCGGCGAAGGTCTTTTCGCCGAGCGATCCCAACAACCCCCATGGCCTGGATCCAAAGGAAGTGGCGCGACGTAGGGATTTCCGCGACGTGTTGACCATGACGATTGACCCTGCCGACGCCAAGGATTTTGACGATGCCCTGAGCCTGAAAAAGCTGAAGAATGGGCACTGGGAAGTGGGGGTGCACATTGCCGATGTGACCCATTACCTCACGCCGGGGTCTGATTTGGACCGCGAAGCTGTCAAGCGCGCCACGAGCGTGTACCTCGTGGACCGGACCATTCCCATGTTGCCCGAAGTCTTGTCCAATGACTTGTGCTCGTTGAGGCCCCACGAAGATCGCTTTGCATTCAGCGCAGTGTTTGAGATGACCGAGTCTGCCGAGGTGGTGGGCCGCTGGTTTGGCAGGACCGTCATCCATTCCGACCGAAGGTTCGCGTACGAAGAGGCCCAAGAACGACTGGACTCTGGACAAGGGGACAGGGCAGAGGAGTTGAAAGTGCTCGGCGATTTGGCCCAAAAACTCAGGGCACAACGCTTCCGTCGAGGGGGCATTGATTTCAACTCGGAGGAGGTGCGATTTGAATTGGACGATGCCGGAAAGCCGCTGCGCGTGGTGATCAAGCGCATGAAGGAGGCGAACAAGCTCATCGAGGACTTCATGTTGCTCGCCAATGTGGAGGTGGCCCGTTTTTTGGCCAAAGTCCATCCCGAGAAGCGCGTCCCTACGCGGACCGCAGTGTACCGTGTGCACGACCGTCCAGACCCGGAAAAGCTCAAACAGTTGCGGGTGTTCGTTCGTCGGTTTGGCCATGAAATGCCCAAGCCAACGCCGGGCAACGCTGAGTCGTTGTTGAGGGATTTGATTGCAGCCACGGCAGGAACGCCAGAGGAAAACACGGTCAAAACGATGGCCATCCGCACCATGGCCAAGGCGGAATACAACACGGAGAACATTGGCCACTACGGTTTGGCGTTCCCGTATTACACCCACTTCACCAGTCCCATACGGAGGTACCCCGATGTGATGGTGCACCGTTTGCTGCAACGCTACTTGGACGGTCAGTCGAGTGCCGATGCCGGGCCTTTGGGCGGGCGGTGCCACCACAGTTCAACGATGGAGAAGCGGGCCTCCGAGGCGGAGCGGGCGAGCATCAAATACAAGCAAGTGGAGTTCATGTCCACCAGAATTGGCGAAACCTTTTCTGGCCTGGTGAATGGTACCATTGGCAGGGGGCTCTTTGTCGAATTGGAGGAGAACAAATGCGAGGGATTTGTGCCCAAACAGTCCTTCCCTTGGGACCAATGGATGTTCGACGAAGACCAAATGCTCTTTGAAGGGCTCCGTTCTGGCACCCGCGTGGGGATTGGGGACAGGATCGCGGTGCGGGTGGTGTCCGCCGACATGGCCAAACGTCAACTTGAATTCGAATGGCTTGAGGATGGAGCCGAGCTCGCCGAATGACTTCGGGGCGAGGCCCCATGCGCTGTACCTTCGCTTTCAACACGCGCCCTTAGCTCAGTTGGTCAGAGCAGGAGACTCATAATCTCTTGGTCGCAGGTTCAAGCCCTGCAGGGCGCACAAGTCGGAGTGCATACGGGCTTGCAGAACGCAAGTCCTTGCGTATCTTCGCGGTCCGTTTCCTAGGAATCGGAGCTCTGGGCAATTAGCTCAGCTGGTTCAGAGCGTTCGCCTCACACGCGAGAGGTCACTGGTTCGAGCCCAGTATTGCCCACTTTAAAAAGCCCACTCCACGAGTGGGCTTTTTTCTTTCCCCTTGGCCGCCGCCTATTGACCGCCCCAACTGCCTTGGAACAACAACCCCACGGAGAGCTCTGCCCAGAGGTACATGAGGAAGAGAACCACAAGCGTCCACCACCACCATCTCGTGTGTTTTTGCATGGTCCCAAAATAAAAAAGCCCGCACCGAAGTGCAGGCTTTTTCAAGGAGTTCAAGGTCTTCAGAAGCCGTACCCAACAGAGAGCTGCAAGTTGGGGAGCACACGGCCGTAGCCGAAGGTGTCTCCCACCTCTTCGGCGAGATCGCCTGTGCCTGTGATGGTGGGCCCTCCTGTGTGGAGCATTCCGAGGTCAAAACCAACGGTGATGCCTTGCTTGGCGCGTGAACCAACACCTACGCCAACGTATCCGACAGGGTTGTTTTGGTAGCGCACGTTGTAGGTGTGTGTTTCGTCATCTTGGTCGGTGAGGTCGCCTTCGATGCCACCGATGCCAATGCCTGCATTGAAACGGAACCAGTCCGCATCTTCAAAAGGACGGTGGTTGAGGAAAAAGCCGACCCACTGTGTTTCGCCTGTCGCGTCAAATGTAGACCCTCCGATTTCAGGCGCGACGGGGTTGTCTCCTGAGAAGGCTCCGACGCTCACGAAAATGCTGGTTTTCGGCGTGAAGTTGTGCACGAACTGGACGGAAGGTCCAAAGGGACTGAGGCCCAGACCGACACCGTATTCGGCGAAGTCAGAACCATCCTCTTGGGCGAAGGCAGAAAAGCCCAATACAAGGGCGGCTGCGCAAAGTGTAACAAAATGTTTCATTTGAATTGGATTTGGAATTCGCCACGAATATGTCCCAAAGCCTTCAACGCAAATCCGCAGATCCAAACAGTTTCCCACAATTCCTATGGGGAAAACAAATTTACGTCAATCCTCCCGAAGCAATCGGTAGGCGCTGGCCAGGTCGCTGAACACCTGCGTGAAGACGATCTCCCC
>JBELJW010000203.1:0-3460 GCA_042089975.1 Flavobacteriales bacterium
TGAGTTCTTTGCAGAGGTTTGGCAGGATGGCAATTGCATCGCACCATCCGAACCTTGGACCGACAGTCTTTGGGTCTTTACGCCCTCAGAATTGGGCGATTTCGAATGGGTTTGGAGTGTGGTGGATTGCCATGGCTGTCAAGCATCCGACACGGTCAACATCAGCGTGGTGGAACCGGTGGCCCCTTTGGTGCCTGACCTGACTTTCTGTCTGAACGATCCTGTTGGCCTTGTGACGGATCAACCTGGAGCATGTTGGATTGGCCCAGGTCTTTCTCCAGATTACGTCTTTGACCCACAAGTGGCCGGAGAGGGCACCTTCGAATGGGTGGTGGGCGTCGGCGAAGGCTCCTGCGCCATGTCAGACACGGTCGAAGTGTCCATCCATCCAAATCCCGTCGTGGATCTCAACGGATTTGGTCCCTGGCCTTGCCAAGGGGAGGCATATTCCATGTGTGTGGAAGAGCCATCGGAGGGAGCGTTCCCTTGGAACATCGATTGGTCCTCCTACCCCAGTGTGGAAGAGGTGGACACGTGCACGACTTTTTGCTTGGAATTGACGAACGCCGATGCCTTGAATGTCACCACTCTTGTGACCGATGCCAATGGCTGTCAGGCAGAGGACAACTTCCCCATCAGCTTGGCCCCTTCTCCGGAAGTGATTTTGCCGGATTCAGCCATCTATTGTCTTGATTTGGGGTACCACATCCTCGAGGGGTCCACACCCTTGGGAGGTCAATGGGAAGGCACCAATGTGACCCCCAATGGGGTGTTTTTTGCTGGGCAAACAGGAACGTTCACCATGCACTATTCCTACGTCAATGCCTCCAATTGCATCGACACGGACAGCATGGTCGTTGTCGTCACTCCTGTCCCGGCTCCGAGCATCGCCACGCCCCCCACCAATGTTTGTCTTGGAACCCCCTTCTCTCTGCTCAGTGCCGACGAAGGCGTCTGGAGTGGGACGGGGATCGATCAGTCTGGCAGCATCTACCAGTCCCAGGCAGGCGTTTACACCTACATGCTCACCAGTGGGGTCGGGTCCTGCCTCGCCCACGATTCAGTGGACATCACCTTCATTGCACCCCCACAGGTGGCTTTGCCTGTCGACACGATCCTTTGTGCAGGCACACCCATCGACATTGAATTCACAGATCAAATGATTGCGGAGCAAGGGATTGTTTCAGGGCTTGGGTTCGGTTGTGAAGGGCTCACTGGCCAATTTCCTTCGTTCACCTTTGCCCCCACTTCCACTTGTGATTTCACGCTGATGGTGGAGAACGAATATGGGTGTTTTGGCTTCGACGCCATGACCGTGATCGTCCCCTTGCCAGTCCCTTCCTATCCTGGTCCCCCAGAGGTGTACTGCATGGGAGACAGCGACGTGCTGGATGGCCAAATCGTCCCATCATGTGCCACAGAATTGACATGGACGGGTGATTTGATGATGGACGACGGCGTGTTGAACGCCGACACCGTGGGTCTCCATTGGGTCACGCTCGAATACCATGATTGCTTTGGCTGTCCCGTAGAATCCCAAAGGGAAATCCTGGTGCTGGACTTGCCCAGCATCGAATTGACGCTGGAAGATTCTGTGGTTTGTGCAGGACAAGAACTTGGCGTGAATGTCGCAGGGTATGGGGGCAACCTCAGCTTCGCTTGGGAGTGGGCCAATGAAGAAGGGACATTCCCCGCCCCCGACACGCCATGGGTTGCCGTCAATGAAGGGTCTTCGCCGTCTTTGGTGGACGTCTCCGTGGTGGGCACCAACCTTTGTGGGTCGTCGTCAGACCAGGCTTCGGTGGTGGTCAATCCTACCTTCAACATCAACCCATCCTCCTTCCCTGACACGTTGGTTTGCACCCCCATCGACATTGCATTTGAGGCCAATGGAGTGCCAGGAGCAGAGGTGTGGATTTGGTCCAACGCATTGACAGAGGATCCGGACAATCCCTCATCTGCCTCATTGGTTCTCGATGACGTGGAAGAAATCACTGTCTTTGACTTGAGTGTACAGGCGGGCCTGCTTGGCAGCCTTTGTTCAAACCCCACAACTTGGCAAGTGACGGTCATTCCCGGACCTTCTGGTGAACTGGAAGCGAATGTCAACCAATACTGTGGCGAGCAAATGCAACCAGGTGTTGAGTTTTCTGCACAGAACGGCACCTACGAGTGGTTTTGGTCCGGGGGAGATTTGCCAGAAACATTCCCTGAATTCTGGTCCATCAACGAATATGGCATCACCCAGCTCGACCTGGTGGTGACCACTGACCACCCCGTTGCAACTTGTGCCTCCACCCTTTCCATGGACATCGAACTCCAGGCACAGCCTGTGGCACAGTTTGAACTTGTCTCTGATTCAGCAGTTTGCGCACCTGGATTGTTCAGCCTTCTCGACTTGAGCCTCGATGCCCAAAATGTGGCGTGGCATGTCGACCATGTCGGTGGACTCATTTTGCCTGGAACAACAGCCAACATCATCCTGACAGATTCGGGTTCTTATGGGCTGTCCTGGGTTGCCCAAGGATTGGGCGGATGCAGGGACAGCATTTTTGTCCCTGACGTCTTGGAAATCCTGCCCTCTCCGTATGCTGGAATCTGGGCCAACCAGCCTGCACAACTTCCTTGGAGTTTTGATGGCAATGAGTTTGTATTCAATGACATCAGTGTTGGCAGCGACTCAACGACTTGGACCATAGGAGACAGTACGATCGTGGATGAAGCCATTTTGAATTTCTTCTACCAAGACCCTGGCATTTATGCTTTGAATCAGCATGTTCTGAATGCATACGGGTGCCAAGACACAATGACCTATCGCTTTGAAATCATCGATGAATTGGCCATCCATGTGCCCACTGCATTCACGCCCAACCGCGACAACATCAACGATGTTTGGATCCCTGTGATTGCCGGCAGCAGCCGCATCGACCAATACCACTTGCAAGTATTGAGCCGAGCTGGTCAGGTTTTGTTCGACACCACCCAGCCAAGCGAAGGTTGGGACGCTTCCAATTCGCGGCGAGAAGACAGATTGGAAGATGTCCAAAATGCGACATTCACCTACATGCTTGAAGTCTTGCCATTTGGAAGCCCGTTGGAAGGACCACCTGAATGGATCCGACGGAGCGGAATCGTCACGATTGTGGACTGAAGACAGAATCCCGAGCGGGCCTCCTCATGAAGAGGAAAGGGCCATCTTGACCTTTTGGGTCAGGCCTTTCCAGACGAGGTCATAACTATGGTCGACCAAGGACAGAAAGACATCCCAAGGCACATCTCCCATGGGTTGGGGATGGACACTGTTCCAATGCTTGGGGTGCAAATAAGGCCCAGTGGTGATGCCTTCATAAGAGGCCCTCAATTCAGGCACTTGGTCTGGATCACACTTCAACCCACAACCGGCAAACTCCATCACGTCCACCAAGCAAAACATTTTGCCGCCCACCTTGAACACCATGGT
>JBELJW010000019.1:0-19890 GCA_042089975.1 Flavobacteriales bacterium
TGGTAATAGCCTTGACTCTGGGTGAAGGGAAGGCCAGAGCCCAAATTCCATCTCGCCGACAGCATCCATTCCCCATTGTTGAATCCTTGGCTGGCGACCAGGTTCACATTGTGGCGGCGGTCGAAAACCGGATCGTACCAGCGCAGTCCATCCCAACGGTCGACATTGCCAAGGCCGTAAACGAACCAGAGATAGGTCTCCCTCTCTTCGTACTTGACCACCACATCTGCCCCAAAGGCACGCCCCGTCTCCACCAGAAAGTCCTTCTTGAAGGCATCTGGCTCGTTGACATACGTGATGTTGTCAGGGAACAACTTGTTTCTGTTGAAATTGCTCAGTTGCGTGAAGTGCTTGATGTAGCCTTCTGCATTGACATTGAGGCGCTCCGTCAAATCGAATTCAAAGCCGGCCACAAGGTGGTTGGCGGTTTGGAGGCTGTGCACCACTTCCCTTTGCTCTCCATTGGGCAGTTGGAGGTCATCTTGAAGGTTTTGAGGGCCCGCCAAGAAGCCATAGAACAAATTGACAATGTCCCTGTCTGAATTCGCCGAAATGACATTCTGGGAATACATCCCTGCCGCTGCCTTGAGCCGAAGCCGCTCAGAGGCCTTGAACTTCATGCCAATCCTTGGCTCGGGACGCATTTTGGCCAAAGAACTGTAGTACTGCATCCGCAAGCTGGGCTGCAAGATCCATTGCCCCCTTGTCAAGGTGTAGTCCAAGTAGCCGCCCAACTCAGTATTGTTCTCTTGTTGGTCCACTGACACATCCAAGGAATTGAAAGTCTGGAAGTCCGTGCGCAGGCCCACCACCTCCAAACCGTACTCCACATTGTCCTCTCCGATGACATATTTGAAATCCAATCCAAAATTGAAGCCCTGCACGTCGCTGAAGCGCGGTTGGGAACCTTCCTCGTCAAAATTGATGCGGTAGTTGCTGACGGCAAAGTGTCCATTGAGAAGCGTGGAGCTGCCTGGCGGCACCACCGTGAAGGTGCCCCCGCCTCCGACATTCCGCCATCCATAGTTGGCAAAAGCCACCCCGGTGCTGTCGTCCAACACGCTGGCGTTGTCATTGAAGTTGAATCCAAAAAGACTCAGCTTGGACCCGTCACCACCGCCAAACGTCAATTTGCCGTAGGCATCGGTGAACCCAAACGGCAAACGGCCATCGTCGATGTATGGGTAAAAAAGCTGAGAGCTCTGCTCGAGGTAGCTGTGCTTGACGCTCAAGAGATAACTGACTCCGCCGGAGCGGTCCTTGGTCATGGGGCGGAGCGGACCGTGGACCAACAGCTTCGCGCCAAAGGGACTGGCCCCCACTTTTCCTTCTGTCTTGCGCATGTTCCCATCGCGCGTTCGGATGTCCATGACAGAACTGATGCGGCCTCCGTATTTGGCAGAGAATGCGCCTGTGTAGACATCCGCATTGGCCAGGGCGTCGGAATCAAAGACGCTGAACAAGCCAATGCTGTGGAAGGCGTTGTAGATGAGCATTCCGTCCAGAAGCACTTTGTTCTGGATGGGGGAACCTCCTCGGATGTACAACTGCCCACCTTGGTCCCCTGTAGAAACAAATCCTGGCAACACCTGCAGGGCCTGGACCAAATCAGGTGCCCCTCCAAAACTCGGAATGCGTTTGATGTCTGCGGGACGGATGGTCTCCACGGAAGTTCGGACCTGGGTGGTTTGCTCCTCTCTCTCAGAAGACACCGTGGCACTTCCCAAGGTCACCACCTTCGGGGTCAATAGCACATTGACGCTGACCACCTTGCCATTCTTGATGGTGACAGGCGCCCTGTGGTCGTCGTACTCCAAGCTGGTGACCACGAGGGTATATTGGCCCGCAGGAACCCGACTCAACGTGTAGTACCCGTCCAAATCACTGCTGACCCCATAGGTCGTCCCTTCCAAGGTCACCGATGCAAACATGACGGCCTCTCCGGAGTCTTCCGACTTCAAAAACCCCTTCACCGTGCCTTGCGACCACAACATGGGGGTGGCCAACAGCATCCACGCCAACCAAAAAGATCGAGCAGTCCTCAAGCCAAAAAAGGACACCAATGGAAAAGAAATTTCTTGCATAATTAGAGGTCAAAAATAGCACATGAAAGACGGCTCGGTGCATGTTATTCCCATGCCATGCGTTTCAAGCGGTCTTCCAAAGATTCAGAGCTCAACCTTTCTCTCAAACGGTCCACGAACAAGGGAAAGGCCAAGGGAGAAGGTTTGGACAAGGAGACATGGACCCATTCTTTCTCTGGCAACGATTGCAGCCAGCGCAACAAACGGCCAAACTCCAGTTGGTCGGCAAGCATCTCGTCTTGCGCCTGCCGCAGCAACAAATTGTCCGGATCGTGGTCTTTGAAGACTTGGAGCAACAAGGAGGTCGAAGTCAACAGATGACGCTCCTTGACCACCGCGCCAGGAAAACCCGTGAACACCAATCCAGAAATGGTGGCCACATCCCGGAATTTTCGCTTCACCAACTCCGAAGCATTGAAGCCTGCCCCCAAATCATCCATCAAGTGCGAAGGGTCAAAAAGATCCGCATCAAGAATGGCGGACCAATCAATGGGTTGGTCAGAAAGAAGTTCCAGACCGTCGTCGTTACACGCCCAATTGAACGTTTGGGGGGAAAGCAAGCTCAGCCGGTAAGCCAACAGGGAGGCCAAAGCCTCATGGACCTTCCTGCCTTCGAAAGGGTACACGAACAGATGATGGCCATCTCCATCCGTCAGGGACTCCACCAGCACCTGATGCGCCCGTGGGATGTGGCTGCGTTCCGATTGGATTTGAATCATTGGGGCCAAACGCTGGAGTTCAGGCTCCCACTCCGCATCAGGGGTCGCCATCCTGTCCCAGGCCATCCTCAGCCTGTGGGACAATTCCGAGGAAAAGGACATCCTCCCCCCCATCCAAGCCGGTGTCCTTGCCGTTTGGGACTTCGACTTTTTCACCTTTGCCACCAAACCCTGAAAGGAAACCAACGATACGACATGGCCCGCAAACACGAAGGCATCGCCTTCCTTTAGCGAAGCCACAAAACTCTCTTCCACATGGCCAATCCGGCCATGGCCTCTCAAATGAACTGAGGCCATCGTGGCACTGACAATGGCCCCCATGCTCATGCGGTGCCTGCGCATCTTGGTGCGGTCGGTCATTTTCCACAGCCCATCTTCTTGCTCCTCGACCCTGCGGTGCTCGGTGTAGGCCCTCAAAGCGGCCCCGCCAGTGGAAATGATGTCCAAGCATTGCCGCCAATCTTCTGGCTCGATGTCTTGGTAAGCCCATGTGTCCTTGACCGAAAGGAGGACCTCGCGAGGTACAAAACCGTCGCCGACCGCCAAGGTGCAAAGCCACTGGACAAGCACATCCCAGCAGAGAATGACAGGAACCTTGGGCTCCATCTCTCCATGCTCGATGGCCTCACGGAGGGCCACAGCCTCGACCAACTCCAACCCATGAGTGGGCACAAAATGCACACGGCTGGCGGCGCCCGGACGGTGGCCTGAACGGCCTGCGCGCTGCATCATCCTGGCCACCCCCTTGGGACCACCAATTTGGACCACCGCATCCACTGGGTGAAAGTCCACCCCCAAGTCCAGCGATGCCGTGCACACGACGGCCTTCAGTTTCCCGTCGTGCAACGCCCCCTCCACCCAGGTGCGCAACTCGCGGGCAATGGATCCATGGTGCATGGCGATGGCACCGGCCCATTCAGGCTGGGCTGCGAGCAAGGCCTGGTACCAAACCTCTGCCTGCCGTCTGGTGTTGGTGAAGACCAAAGTCGAGGCGTGTCCTTCGATCACATCCACCACCTCGTCGACGAGCTGGAGACCGATGTGGCCTGCCCAAGGCAATTTGGCAAACGCCTTGGGCATGGTGCTGACAATGGACACTTCTTTGCGGATGTCTGCCTTGACCAGACGACCCTCGCCCCCTCCCAACAAAGACTTCAAGGCCACATCGGGATCGGCCAAAGTCGCACTGATGCCCCAAATCGAAGGGCATTGCCCGCCGCTTTTTGTGTGTTGATGCCGGAGCCATGACAACGCCAATTCCACTTGGACCCCACGTTTGGAGCCCAACAATTCGTGCCATTCGTCGACCACCACCATGCCCACATTGCCGAGCCTTTGGGAACCTCCCTTTTGGGCCAACAAAATATGGATGGACTCAGGCGTTGTGATGAGCACGTCTGGCAATTGGGTCCGCTGTTGCGCCTTTTTTTTGGCCGAGGTGTCCCCCGTCCGAAGCCCCACCTCCCAAGACAGGCCCAGGCCTTCAGCCATGCGCTCTGCCGCGGAGGCAATGTCGGCAGACAAAGCCCGCAAAGGAGCGACCCAGAGCAACTTCAGTCCCTTCTGATGTGGTTGTCCGCTGCGGAGCTGAGCCGCTGCTTCCGACATCACATGGCCCATGGCTGCGTACGTCTTGCCACTGCCTGTTGGCGCCTGAAGAAGCCCGCTCTCCCCTTGAGCACAGGCGTTCCACACCTCCTTTTGAAAGTCTTGCGGCACCCAGCCTTGGCCAGAAAACCACTTTTGCAAGGGCAGGTGGACATCTGGGATATGGGGTCTGGGAGCAGGCATCTCTCTCCTTGAAACATCCACGTGGACACACGGTTCAAACAACATCCACCCCAAGTTCAACGTCTGTTATGGGGGCGTCCTGTATCTTTCGGCACGGTATATGCACCCCAGGCCAACAAGAATCGATGACCACATGAACAAATTCTCCTTACGCCCCTCTTGGATGTCCCTCGCCTTGTTGCTCGGCATCCTTTTCTCCATACCTGTCTCTTCTGCCTTTGGCCAAATCCGTGAGGACGAAGAGGAAGAGCCCATCCTCATCAAAGAAAGCGAGCTCAACCAGCTCCTGATGTGGCATGTGGACGGGAAATATGAAAAGGTGCTGTACAAAGCCATTCGGTACACCGAAGACGACGAACAAAAAAAGCACCCCTTGCCTTACCTCTACATGGCCAAAGCCTACCTCGGGGTTCACAACAGCGACGATCCTGATTTGCGGGAATCTTACGAAGTGGACAAGTTGAAGGCCTTGAAGAACGCCTTGAAGTACGCTGGCAAGTTTGTCAAGAAAGACAAGGAGCAGGAATACGTTCCAAAGGATTTGGACTTCATGGAGGAACTGCGCAAGGAGACCATCATTGCTGCGGAAACGGAGATGGACAATGAGAAGTACACCAAGGCCAAGTCCTACTACAAGTACCTCACGACCTTGGACAAAGAGGACCCCGGCGCTTGGATGATGTTTGGCACAGTCTACTTGACCCTGAAAGCGCGACGGGACGCAGACAAAGCTTGGGAAACTGCCAAAAATCTTCTGCTGGACCAACAAGGCCGCGGGTTGACGGAGGGCCAGAGAGATCTCCTGCAATACGCCTTTGTCACCACGCTGGAACGTCTGGATGCATTGGGTGACCCCGCTGCAGCCAGGGAATGGATCAGCATTGGAGACGACCTGATCGGAGGCGACCGTGAATACGAGGCGGTCAAACGCTCCATTGGCGGCTGATTTTCTTCGCCTGACCCACATCGCCTGCTCATGAGCCCTCAACTACAGGGATTTTCTGCCCATGAATGGGCCTCAGGGCAAGGTGTGTTGTGGGAAGAGTCCTCGGGCCGCATGGCCCTTTCAAGAGGACGAATTGCCCGTTTTTTTCCCTTGTTGAGCACACGCCCGTGGGCTTTGCATGCTGAATTGACAGGGCCACCCCAAAGCCAGGAAGCCCTTCGCGATCGGCTGGAGTCAGAGGCGCCCATGATCGCCGTGGTTGACCTGGGGCCTGAAGCCCATGCAGAGCTGCGCGCACCCGATGGCTGGACAGAGGTCCTTCGTCATTCTCGCACCATGCCGCTTCCAGCCGCGCCTCAGGCCGTGGCGCTCCCCAAAACAAGGGAGAAACAGGAGAGGCGTTTTCTCAAAGAAGGTGGCACAGTCATGGTCGATGTGGGCCACGACCCAGCAACATGGGGGGCGGTTGAACGCCTCCACCGTCTCTCTCGGGAGCGCAAAGGCCTCCGCATGCCTACCTCCCAATTGTCGAGCCTGCTCCGCCGCATTGCCAAGGCCCCATGGACCTTTGCTTCAGTGGCGCTCGATGAAGAAGGGAATGCCTTGGCATCAGGGGGGTTCGTGGTGCTCGCGGATGGCACTTGCGTCTACGCGTTTGGGGGGCAACAACGAGGCCCCATGTCAGGACGTGCCTCAGTGGCCATGATCTGTGCGGCCGTGCGAAAGGCGCAATCCATGGGATGTCACACCTTTGATTTTGGGGGAAGCCAAGACCTTGGGGTCGACAGGTTCTACAAAGAATTTGGCGGACAGGCCGTTCCTCGGCGTCGATGGGTCAAAGCCCCTCTCCTCTTCCAGTGGTGCTTCCCCACGCTTTGGCGCACTTGGACCCGGACGTCCCGCGCATTGAACCATTGAGGGACGGTCAAGGGTCCTTTCTGCCCAACCTGTGCATAACTTCAATGGCCCTCACCACGGCCAACCCCTCTGAGATGGGGGTCGCCACCTTCCCGCCGTGCAAGAGCACATCCATGACATTCGCATACACGTGGTGGTGGTTGTTCGCAGATCCTTTGTAGCCTCCGTAATCGTTCGCGGGCGGGGCCGGCGGCATTTTGGGGAGCTCCTTCCCCGCCACCTCGAAGGCCTCAAGCTTGTCCATGTATTGTCCACCTATTCGCACTGTGCCTTGGCTGCCCATGACCGTCATGCTGCTTTCAAAATTCGCTTGGGCGGCCGAGGTGCTGAACACCAAGGTTCCCCAACCTCCATTGCGCAACGCAAACCTGACCAAACCACCATCTTCAAATTCTGTAGAGTCCAGGTGGGTTTCATGCACAAAATGGGCACTCTGAACATCGAGATCGCCAAACACCCACATCAAAATGTCCAGAAAATGTGAGAATTGGGTGAACAACGGCCCCCCATCCAAGGCCATTGTCCCCCGCCATGAACCAGGCGTATAATAGCGGCCATCACGGTTCCAAAGGCACTTGACATGGACCTGCAACACTTCCCCAAAGAGCCTGTCCATCGAAGCTTGCTTCAACCATTGCGCCGCCGGGGCATACCGGTTTTGCATGACCCCGAACACATGCACACCTCGGGCGCTCGCTTGGGAGGCCAAGGACTCCACGGAAGCCACCGTCAACCCCATGGGCTTTTCGACCACGACGTGCTTGCCTGCGGCCACAGCGCAAGCTGCCAGATCAACATGGGTGCCGTTGGGCGTGCAAATGGCAACGACATCAATCTCATCCCCACAACCGTTGAGGGCTTCGGGGAGTCCCACAAAGGACTTTGCCTCGGGGGCGAATGAAGCAGGCAATGCGCGGCCATCTCCCTTGTCTTCCCATTGTGCATCGACCACCACTTGCACGATGGATTCAGGGTGGCCTTGGACCATGGCGACATGTCGGCGGCCAATGTGACCGCATCCCACCACTGCAAATCTGACTGGCGCGCGCATGGCGCAAAGGTAGACCACTACCTTCGTCCCATGCGCGTTGTTTCTCTGGTGCCCAGCTGGACGGAGTTTTTGCACGACTTGGACAGCCATGTCGTGGGCCAAACCAAATTTTGTGTTCGGCCCAGGTCGGCCTTCCGTTCGGTGGACCGCATCGGAGGAACCAAGACCATTGATGTGGAGAAGGTCCTGACCCTTCAGCCCGATTTGGTGGTGGCCAACAAGGAGGAAAACAACAGGGAACAAGTGCAGCAACTGATGGCCCGATGTCCTGCACATTGTGACGTCGTTGTAACCGACGTCAAATCCCTCGACTCGGTTTGGCGTGCCATGCACCAACTGGGAGAATCTCTGGGGAAAAGGCAAGAGACGAACCAAATGGTCGCTCAAATCCAAGAACGCTGGGGAGAAGCCAAGCCATTGGTGGGCAAGGCTGGTTATGCCGTTTGGTCGAAGCCTTGGATGGCCGCAGGAACGGACACCTTCATCCACCACGTTATGCAACATTGGGGGATTGGCAATGCTTTGGAAGGGACGTCCAGGTACCCATCCTTGGCGGAGGAATCCAGTCGCGGTGTTCCTCATGCTCCCCTTTGGCTCCTGCCGTCTGAACCCTTCCCCTTTCAACAAAAGCATTTGGCCGCGCTGCAAGAAGAACACCCCTTGACAGCCTTACGATTGGTGGACGGCGAAGCGTTCTCTTGGTATGGCTCCCGAATGCTCCATGTGGCGGCCCATTTGCAAGAGGTGGCGGACTGGGTGGCGAAATGCTCCCCTGCCTCCTGAATGCCGACAGCCTGTCAGCCCATAGGGTCCGGACATGTCGCTTCTGACAGGCCAAAGGTGAGAACGTTGACAGGTTGACAGGTTGGCGGTGCTTCCAAAGCAGTTGGCACCAGGTTTGACCTAAGGAGGACAAATCAAAACAACAATCAACCCCTCAACATGAGCAAAATCATTGGCATCGACCTCGGGACCACCAACAGCTGCGTCGCAGTGATGGAAGGAAACGAACCTGTGGTCATCAACAACAGCGAAGGCAAGCGTACCACCCCATCGGTGGTGGCCTTCATCGATGGAGGCGAACGAAAGGTGGGTGAACCCGCCAAGCGTCAAGCCATCACCAACCCCACCAAAACGATCTCCAGCATCAAGCGATTCATGGGATCCACCTTCAGTGAAGTGGAGAAGGAAGCCGGTCGGGTGGCCTACAACGTGGTCAAAGGAGACAACAACACTCCACGCGTGGCCATCGACGACCGCAAATACACCCCACAAGAAATCTCTGCCATGGTGCTTCAGAAGATGAAGCGCACAGCAGAAGAATACTTGGGCCAAGAAGTCACTGGCGCAGTGATCACCGTGCCAGCGTATTTCAACGACAGCCAGCGTCAAGCCACCAAAGAAGCAGGCGAAATCGCCGGTCTCGAGGTCAAGCGCATCATCAACGAGCCCACCGCCGCAGCCCTTGCTTACGGCATGGACAAAAAATCCACCGACCAAAAGATTGTGGTCTTTGACCTGGGTGGAGGAACCCACGACGTCAGTATCCTCGAGCTTGGGGATGGCGTCTTTGAAGTGCTGTCCACCGATGGAGACACCCACTTGGGTGGAGACGACTTCGACCAGGCCATCATCGAATGGCTCGTGGACGAGTTCAAGAGCGAAAACAGCGGGCTGGACTTGAGCAAGGACCCCATGGCCCTTCAGCGGTTGAAGGAGGCCGCTGAGAAGTCCAAGATCGAATTGTCCAGCACAACGAGTTCAGAAATCAACCTTCCGTACATCATGCCGGTGGACGGAGTGCCCAAACACCTTGTCCGCAGCCTGACACGCGCCAAGTTTGAGCAGTTGGTCGACGATTTGGTGAAGCGCTCCATCGAGCCTTGCAGAACTGCATTGAAAGCCGCAGGACTGGAGAAGAGTGACATCGATGAAGTCATCATTGTGGGAGGCTCGACGCGAATTCCTGCCGTTCAAGATGCCGTCAAGGCGTACTTCGGCAAAGAGCCATCCAAGGGGGTCAACCCAGACGAAGTCGTCGCCGTGGGTGCCGCCATCCAAGGTGGTGTCCTCACAGGCGATGTGAAAGATGTGCTGCTTTTGGATGTGACACCGCTTTCCTTGGGCATTGAGACCATGGGTGGCGTGTTCACCAAGCTCATCGAGTCCAACACCACCATCCCCACGAAGAAGTCCGAGACCTTCTCCACGGCCAGTGACAACCAGCCGAGCGTGGAAATCCACGTTCTGCAGGGAGAACGCTCCATGGCCAACGACAACAAAACCATCGGACGGTTCCACTTGGCCGACATCCCACCCGCCCCACGCGGGGTACCACAGATCGAGGTCACCTTCGACATCGACGCCAACGGCATCATCAATGTGGGGGCCAAGGACAAGGCCACTGGCAAGGAGCAGAGCATCAAGATCGAAGCGTCAAGCGGATTGAGCGAAACTGAAATCGCACAAATGAAAGCAGATGCTGAGGCCAATGCAGATTCCGACGCACAAGCCAAAGAGCGCGCCGACGTCTTGAACCAAGCCGACGCGCTGGTCTTCCAAACGGAAAAGCAGTTGGGCGAGTTTGGAGACAAGCTCCCAGAAGACAAAAAAGCACCCATCAACGATGCCTTGGAAGCCCTCAAGAAGGCCCACGGCGAGCAAGACATCGAAGGTTGCAAATCTGGCATCGAAGCTCTGAACACGGCTTTCCAAGCCGCAAGCCAGGAAATGTACGCTGCGCAGCAAGCGGAAGGAGGCACCGAAGGAACTGGCCAACCCCAAGGCGACGCAGGTGCACCGACGGAAGATGCCGAGGTGACAGATGTGGATTTTGAAGAGGTGAAGGAGGGCTGATCTCCACGCTTCCGAGCCCCAAATAAAAAGCCCTGCAAAAATGCAGGGCTTTTTTGCATTTGGATGAACCGGAAGGGAACACGGGTGTTCCAACTCTACATCATGAAACCTCCCCTTCCTAAGACCTCGTCCGACCAAGTCCCCTCCTCTTGGAGGCGTTTGGCTTGGGGGACTCTGGCGGCCCTTGTCGGAGTCACCGCCTGGATGGCTTGGATGGCCACTTCCTTGGAATTCAACTACGACTTCGAGCAGTTCTTTCCCAAAGACCATCCCGAGACCAAATTCTACAGGGAGTTCCGCGACGACTTTGGCAGCGACAACGACTTTCTCATTGTTGGTTTTGAAGGGAACGAAATCTCAGCGGATTTTTTGGCAGAAATGGATGCCCATGTGGAGGCCTTGAAGGCCTTGCCTCATGTTGAAAGCGTCCAATCCCCTACCCGACTCGAGCTTCCTGTTCGCGACCCATTGAGCGGGATGGCCTTTCAGCGGCCACTGTTGCAATGGCGAGACAGTGCACAATTGGCCCAGGACTTGATTCGACTTCGCGAAAGAGACGACATCGTCGGGACTTTGGCCAGCCCAAGCGGTCGGGCCATGGCCCTGAGTTTGGAACACACACAGGCGCTGAGCAAAGCGGGATGTGACAGCTTGGCCCAAGCCGTGCTTGCCTGGAAGGAGACTGCCTTGGAGCAACGCGAGTACATCAAAGGCATCCATGTGGCGGGACGGGCGGTGGCCCAAGCCTATTACGTGGGGGTCATGGAGACGGAAGTCATTTGGTTTGTAGGGGTGGGCATCCTTCTTCTCGTAGGGTTTTTGTGGGGCGCCTTTCGCACAAGCTGGGGAGTCTTGGTCCCGCTCGCCGTGGTCTTGGTCAGCGGGCTCTGGACCTTGGGCATCATGGTGGGCACAGGGAAGGCTGTCGACGTGATGACGGTGGTGCTTCCCACCATCCTCTTTGTCGTGGGCATCTCCGATGTGGTTCACGTCCTCACCAGATACTACGACGAACGGCGCCAAGGGAGTTCTCATCCGGAAGGAATGAGACGGGCATTCAAAGAAGTGGGGTTGGCGACCTTTTTGACTTCGCTGACCACCGCCCTCGGGTTTTTGACCCTGTTGACGAGTTCCATTGGGCCTGTGCACGACTTTGGTTTGTACGCCGCTGTGGGGGTCGGCGTGGCGTACGTTTTGGCCTTCACACTCCTGCCAAGTGTCATGGTCCTCGCCCCTCCACCCGACGTCTCCAACCAAGGAACTGGCGTGTTCTGGAACCGACAGCTTCATGCTCTTCTGAGATGGACGCTTCGTCACAAGGCAGCTTTGGCCTTGGGGTGGGTGGTGATCGCGGGAGGCAGTGCTTGGATGGGAAGCCAGCTTCAAGTGGACAACAAGCTCATTGAAGACTTGAGAGAAGACGACCCCTTTCGCCAGGAATTTGTGTTTTTTGAGCGTGAGTTCGCCGGGGTCAGGCCCTTTGAATGCTCGGTAAAATTGCCGGTCGACATCTCGGAAATGGACATGTTGACGGTGATTGGAAGCCTCGAAGATTACCTGAAATCGGACTATGACGTGGGTGCCCTCATGGGACCTGCCACAGCCATGTGCATGGCGCACCGTGGCTTCATGGGCGACCGGGAATCCTATTTTCGCATCCCGGAGGACAAACGCACCTTCAAGAAGTTGCTGCAAATCCTGACACGGTCTGGCCAGTGGTCCACTGTGGTCTCTGAGGATGGACGCCAAGCAAGGATTTTTGGCAAGGTTGAAGACCTCGGTTCTCAGCATCTGGCGCGCAAGAATGAAGACTTGCAGCGCTGGTGCGCTTCCAATTTGCCAGAAGGAAGTCAATGCAAGGTCACGGGCACTGCACACCTCGTTGATGTCAACAATGCTTCCCTTGCATCGGACATGGTGGGAGGCCTAGGACTTGCCCTGCTCGCTGTGGCCATCTTGGCTGGACTTCTGTTCCGCAGTGGGGTCATGGTGGTCATTTGTTTGGTCACGAATGTGCTCCCTCTCGCCATGATTGCGGCCATCATGGTGCTTCTTGGGTTGGACTTGAAAGTGACTTCAGGCATCATCTTCACCGTCGCCTTTGGCATTGCCGTGGACGACACCATCCATTTCCTCAGCAAACTCAGGCTTCAGCTGGGACAAGGCAGATCCTTGCCAATGGCCGTCAAAAGGAGCTTTTTGTCCACCGGGAAGGCCATTGTGGTCACGAGCTTAATCCTATGTGGTGGCTTTCTTACCCTGACCTCATCTTCCTTTTTGGGGACCTTCCACATTGGTCTTCTGATCAGCTTGACCCTGCTCTTCGCAGTGCTTGCAGACCTCACATTCCTTCCGTGGCTCGTCTTGCGTTGGTTTCGGGCGCCAAAGTGACGAACTTCCCGACATGGGAAAGGCCAACCGACGAGACTTTTTGAAACGACTTGCTGCCACAGGTGCTGCCTTGGGCTTGGCCCCTTGGAGCATTGAATCCATGCTGCAAGCTTCCGCATCGACCAGCCCAACGGCTTCTCCAGGCCTTGGTGCTTCTGGAAAGGCCACCATGTTGTCCACTTGGAACCACGGGATCGAGGCCAATGCAGCAGGGTTTCTCGCCCTCCAACAAGGGGGGACAGCGATGGACATGGTCGAAGCCGGGGCACGCATCGTCGAGTCTGATGCCACAGGGTTGAGTGTAGGGATTGGGGGACTGCCGGATCGGGATGGCCATGTGACCCTTGACGCCTGTTGCATGGACCACACCGGGAATGCAGGGTCCGTTTGTTTTGTGCAAGGTCTCCCACACCCCCTTTCCTTGGCCCGAAAGGTCATGGAAGATACGCCACATGTCATGTTGGCGGGTGCAGGCGCAGAGCAGTATGGCCAGGAACTTGGCATGACTCGAAGGGACTTGCTGACAGAAACTTCACGCAGGGCTTGGGAGGAATGGCGCAAGACCTCCAACTACAAACCCGCGATCAACATTGAGAACCACGACACCATTGGCATCTTGGCCCTCGATGATTCCGGGAGACTCGCAGGAGGCTGCACCACGAGTGGATTGGCCTACAAGATGCACGGACGAGTAGGTGACAGCCCCATTCTTGGTGCGGGACTTTTCGTGGACCCACAAGTTGGCGGAGCCACCGCCACGGGTCTGGGGGAAGCGGTGATGAAAACAGTGGGCTCTTTCCTGGTCGTTGAACTGATGAGGCAAGGACGGCCCGCTCAAGAGGCCTGTGAAGAGGCTGTTCACCGCATCATGCGGTCCATGCCTACCGCCGATCTTCAAGTGGGCTATTTGGCCCTCTCCGCGTCGGGAGAATATGGCGGCCATGCCATCCATTCAGGCTTCAACTATGCCTTGACCCACTTGGAAGGTGGGCAAATGCTCGACTCTTCATTTGGCTGATTCAGGATGTCACGGCTCGCTTCCCTTGGACACTGGTTTTTGCTAACACGACCTTGGAATGTCCTCGCCATGGGCGCCATGGTGGCAATCACCCAACGCTGGCTGGGTTTCCCAATGGAGGAATTGTACCATCTAGGCACATTTGGCTGGATCGCGGTCCCCATGATCATTGGCGCGGCTGGCAACCTGATCAATGACTTTTTTGACCTCAAGGAAGACCGCATCAACAAGCCCCATCGCGTCAGGGTGGGCCGGACCGTGAAGCGGCGGGTGGTCATTGTCACCCATTGGGGGCTGACCCTGGCCGCCTTGATTTGGAGTGCATGGCTCAGCCGATCAAGCGGAAACATTCTTCCACTGGTACTCGCGGCATCCTTTTCCTTGATGTTGTACCTCTACTCGCCGTGGCTCAAAGGCCGAGGAGCATTGGGCAATGTGACCATTGCCACCTGTGTGGCTGGACTTTGTCTGTGGGCTTGGACATCTACTTTTGGTTTAGTATTTGTCGATGAAGTCATTGATTATAAGTTTTTTGCATTTGTGTTCTTGATTTTTTTGCTGACCATCCTGCGCGAGTGGGTCAAGGACATTCAAGACATGGAAGGGGATGTTGTTGCACAGCACCGCACCCTCGCTTCTAGATGGTCCTTGGCCCGGAGCAAGGTTGTTTTGTGGACAGGACTGGCGTTGTTCGCCAGCCTCTCCGTGTGGTGGACATGGGAACGCGCCTTGGACAATTGGCAAATCCTGGCACTCGCCATCGGGGGGGGCGGGAGTGCCTCCGCCCTCTTGGGCATGAACACAAAAGCTCTTTCAGCGTGGTTGAAAGTGGCGCTGGGGACTGTGTTTCTGGCCCTTCTCTGACCCTCTACTCCCTCCCTAATGTCATCTTTTTGACCACACGGCCCGAGGGCAACACCTCGAGGCGCAGGGCAGGCGTTCCAAGATCAGACGAGGTCCCTGTCGTGACACGACCCAAGACGTCAAACATCTTCGAGGCTGCTGAAGGCGAGGCTCCGAGAGTTTCAATGGATGACGTCGAATCCCCCAATTGCCACACCAAAGTTCCTGGTGAAAGGCCCGTTGGCACATCGGCCAACACCTCACCAGAAGCGGTGCGAATCACCACCTGACCAGTCGACACATAGTCCGTGTACCCACTGCAGGTCCATCCCCACTGCGGGTGAACCGCCAGGCTGTAAGCTGGTGCTGCTTCTGGATTCAGCCATTCACCCGTCCACATCATGCTCTGCGGGTCCATCAAGCGCAAACCGTTTTCCTGGTCAATTTGCAAGGCCAAAGCGCCATTGACCATGGCTGACGCATTGCAGCCCGCAGAAACACCCAACAGCGTCTCAGACGCTGAAGAACTTGGGTCGGACACAGACCATTGCGACAGGGTGGTGTTCGTGTAGTCGCCATTGCTGACGGCAAGAACCATGTCATTGTTGGCATGCAATGCCACTGGGTTGACAGCACTGGTGTCCAACTCGAATTCTTGATAGGTCATGGATCCGACGTCCCAAACCCCCAATCTTCCTACTTCTTCTCCCCAAACCCAAGCATTGTTGATGCCGAGAAACACTTTTTCATCTTCGACCAAGATGGCCTGACAAGCCAGGTTTGGGCCTTGCATCAAACTCAGCTCCCCTTCCAAGGTCAAGTCTTCTTGATTCCACCACCCCACATGGCTCTCCAAAGGCAAGGGCAGGTAAGTCTCAGGATCCAAACCACCACGGCTCGCCACCACCCAATCCTCCCCGACCAATGCAATCTCTTGAATCCCCAGAACTTCCACCGACTCCACGACCATACCAGCATTCAAATCGATTTTGACAAGGAGGTTTTCAAGGGCAACATATGCCATGTCTCCTTTGATTTTGAGGTCCGTGCAAAAGTTCGAGGAAGGAAAGCTCAGCACTTCCTCGTAGCTCCATGGCTCTCCCGAGATCACCCCCAAGCTCGGTGGTGTCTCGAGCACCCCTGCACTGTAATCGTATCGGCCTTCATTCAAGACCCAAAGCCGGTCGTCCTGGGATCTCGCCTCTGCCCCCAACATGGCGGTCAACAATACGGCAATCCCCAAAGCAAATCCGTTCCTTGCCTTTCGCATTTTGATGAATTTGAACACAAATTACAACACGCCAATCCAAGTTACAGCGCTCCATGCCAAGCATGGACGATAAAAGGGCATGGACGATAAAAGGGCAGCCCACAGGCTGCCCTTTCAATGGTTTGTCCTTCAGGGAAGGAGATCAATCGTATACGGTCCCCCATGCAATGAGGAAGTCCAACAAATCTTGCGCTTGCACTTGGCCATCGCCGTTGAAGTCGGGACAGACGTTGTACGAACAACTGCTGTCATCCAATGTTGCCAGAGCATTGAAGTTCAATGCCTCACTGTCGGTGCAACCAAGCCAGACACAAGTGCCCAAGTCGAATGCTGCAGTTGGGTCATAGTTCGCCGCTGTTGGGTATGTGCAGCCTGTTGCATTGACATCCATGTCCGCAATGCCCATTGCCACGACAGAACAACCGTCCTGAATCCACTCCAGCCCCCATTCTGGACCGCTGGTACCGTACGCCACAAGGAAATCCAACAAGTCCTCCAGCTGCACAACACCGTCTCCGGTAAAGTCTGCGCTGGCAGGGGTGTTGGTGCACTGACCATCGTTCGTGTTGGCCAAAGCATTGTAACTCGAGAAATCTGGACTGATGCAGCCCTCAAATACGCAGTTGCCATTGTCATCTGTGGCCAATGGATTGAAGTTGGCCGCATTGAAGTACGTGCATCCCGACACCTCATTGGCATCACAAATGCCATCACCATCTGCATCAAACTCACAGACAGATGGGCAAACACCAGAGGCATCAGGGAAGACGCATGAGCCATCGCTAAGGGTGGCACCCTCGTCATAATTGCATGCCCAAGACACGATGCAACCTGTGCAGCTCTCGAAATCGCAAGTTCCATCGTCTTCTTGCGCCGTGAAGTCAAAGTTGCACGCCGTCTGGTTGGTGCAACCAGAGGAAGCGTACTGGCAGGTGCCACTTTCATCCGTGGCATTGGCATTGAAGTTCAATGCCTCTGGATCAGTACAACCCACCACCTCACTTGCATCACAAACAGAATCACCGTCCGAATCTACAAGACAGTTGCCGTTGCAGTCTTGACCATTGGAGGCGAACTCGCAAGAGCCATCAGGGTACAGCGCACCGTCATCGTAGTTGCAAGCTGAAGGCGTCACACACCCAAAGCAACCCGTGAAGTCACAGCTGCCATCGTTGACCGTGGCCGTTGGGTTGTAGTTGCACGCAATGAGCAGGGTGCAACCCATGACATCAAACTGGCATTGCCCGTTGTCCAATGTCGCGTCAGGGTCAAAGTTCGATGCCTCGCTGTCCATGCAGCCCAGGCAAGAAGCGTACTCACAGCTTCCATCTTCCGTGGTGGCAGACAAGTCGAAGTTGCATGCATTGGCGTTGGTGCAACCGAATACTTGGCAAGAAGCGTATTCACAGCCACTGTTCACTTGCGCATCTGCGTCAAAGTTGCAAGCGGCCTCATTCATGCAACCAACCTGAGCACACAAGCTGCCATTGGCATCGAAGTACATGCAAGGCTCGTCGAGACCGAAGTTGCAAGCCAAGTCGTCCGCACAAGCTTCGCCGTCGAACGGCATGCCAAACAAGCAACTGAAGTCACAAGCTCCTGGCAGATAGAAATCTGCGGAAGGGTCGTAGTTGCAGGCAAACGGCAGTGTACAACCGCCAACTTCAATGATGCATGTCCCATTGTCATCGGTGGCAAATGGAGAGTAGTTGCTGGCCGCTGTATCTGTACAACCCGGAATTTCGAGCTCATCACAAATGCCGTCACCATCGGCATCGTTGTTGCAATCTCCATCACAGTCCACAAATTGACTTGCAGGATAGGTACAGTCTGCAGGAGCGTTCAACGTTGCTGACGGATCAAACGTACAAGCCTCGGGATCTGTGCAACCTGAGCAGCTGTTCAAATCACACAACGCAATGTCCAAGTAGTCCGCTGTGGGCTCAAAGTTGCAGGCGAATGGCAACAGACATCCCGCCACCAAACAGCTCCCGTCGTCGTCTGTCGCTGCGGGGTTGTAGGCCGGGTTAGAAGGATCGGTGCAACCTGCAATTTCGAATTCATCGCAAATGCCATCGCCATCTTCATCGTTCAAGCACTCACCATCACAACCGTAGCCATAAGCGGGGAATTCACAGCTTCCATCGTTGAGCGTCGCCTCAGAGTCATAGTTGCATGCCTCTTCGCTCGTACATCCAGCGCAGCTGTCAAACTCACAAGCTCCTGCGATTTGGAATTCTGCCGACACATCGTAGTTGCAGGCAAATTCAATGGTACACCCTCCGGTCAAACAGGAGCCGTCCTCCACATTGGCTTCAGGATTGTAACCAGGATTGTCTGGATCGGTACATCCGCTGACTTCAAGTTCATCACAAATGCCATTGTCGTTGTCATCGTTCAAGCAGTTGCCATCACAATCGTAACCGTACAATGGGTAGAAACATGAATCATCGTCTTCATTTGCGAAGCTGTCATAGTTGCAAGCTTCTGAGTCTGTGCAACCAAGGACCTGCAAGACCAAAGTCGCAACTTCGGTGAACGACGTTTGATTGCCACATGCATCAAAGGCAGTGTAGACACGCTCCACAGTCAATTCATTTGGCAAGTCCACCAAGATGGTCTCCTCCACCGACCAGCTGGCCTCGGTGTCGCAGTTGTCAATGACGACCACAAATGGCGCTGCCAAAGTATCCCCCTCTGCCTCATAAACAATGGAGGTTGATTCAGGAGTGTACGTGAAAGTCGGTGCGGTGGTGTCCACGACCTCGATCGTTTGTGTCGCTGAAGTGGCATTCCCACAATCGTCCGTGGCCGTGTACGTTCTGAAAATCGTCATGGACTGTGGACATGAACCAGGCACAATCTCTTCCAACACCTCTACCGTGACCGCTCCACAAGCGTCAGAGGCAGTGTATTCTGCCGCTGGTGCAGGCTCATCGCATTCAATGGTGACGTCAGAAGCAATGTCCAACAATGGGGACGTGGTGTCTTGCTGGGTGATGGTTTGTACGGCTGAATTGGAATTGCCGCATGCATCCACCGCCGTGAAGGTTCTTGTGATGACATATGCGCCGCCACATGCTCCCTGCTCATACACCTCTTCAACCTCCACTGTCACCTCTCCACATTGGTCGGTGGCGGTGGCCATGGTGCCATCAAGGCTCACATTGCATTCAATCAATTGATCTTCAGGAACAAACGTGAATTCTGGAGCAGTCGTATCTGAAACCTCAATGGTTTGGGTTGCACTTGTGGTGTTGCCACATCCGTCGTCTGCTGTGAATGTCCGGACCAAGGTGAAGGCGTTGGCACAATCACCGACAATGGTGTCATTCACGACTGTAATGGTGGCCTCTCCACAGTTGTCCGTGGCGGAAGCATCGTTGAGCACCAACTCATCCGAGCATTCTGCGCTGTAACCTTCGGGGACAAATGTGAAGACGGGAGCCTCCGAATCTGACACTGTGATCGTTTGGACACCAATGGTCTCGTTGAAACATTCGTCCAAAGCGGTGAATGTCCGAGTCAAAACATAGCCTTGTGCACAAGAGTAGTCGTACGACTCCTCCAGTGTCACCAATGCCAATCCACACGCGTCGCTCGCAAGCGCATCCAGAAGAAGCAGTTCATCGCCACAATCCGCTTCATAGCTCGGTGGCACAAACAAGTCTGGCCCAGTGGTGTCGACCACAGAAATGACTTGCGTCGCCTCCATGCTGTTGCCAGCATCATCCGTTGCCGTGAAGGTGCGAATGAGTTGGTACTCGTGTGCACAACTCCCTGCAATGGTCTCGCTGGACACCTCGATGGTGACCTCACCACAGTTGTCAGACGCCGTGGCCTCTTCAAGGAACAAGGCGTCAGAGCACTCGCTGGTGTAGTCCGAAGGCACTGAAGTGAACTCAGGCGCCGTAGTGTCTTCAACTGTAATGGTCTGCTGTGCCTGGCTGCTGTTGCCAGCATCGTCCGTTGCAGTGAAGGTGCGTACCACAGTGTAGTTGCC
>JBELJW010000204.1:0-3429 GCA_042089975.1 Flavobacteriales bacterium
ACTCATGGTTCAGGATTCTTGGGTCCAATCTCCACGGTTCGCGGCAGGAAATGCCCACGGCGCTCCGTTGTTCTCGATGTTGTTGAACATGTTGGTCAGGGATTCAGGACTCTTGCTGTCTTCCATGATCAGGCTTCTGCGCATGTCCAACACGATGCCCATTGGGGAAATGTTGATGGGACATGCCTGCACACAGGCTTGGCAAGAGGTGCATGCCCACAGTTCCTCTTCCGTGATGTAGTCGCCCAACAAGGTCTTTCCATCGCCCTCCCAAACGCCGCCATTGGCATCACGTTGCTTGCCGATGTCCTCGATCCTGTCGCGGGTGTCCATCATGATTTTGCGCGGGGAGAGGAGCTTGCCTGTTTGGTTTGCAGGGCACTCACTGGTGCATCGTCCGCACTCGGTGCAGGTGTAGGCCTCCATCAACTGCTTCCAGGTGAGGTCCGGCGCATCTTTGGCCCCAAACTTCACAGGGGCAGCATCAGGATCTGGAGCAGGAGCCGCGAAAGGATCCGCATTGGGGTCCATCATCAGGTCCACTTCTTTTTTGACCGCAGCCATGTTGTCCATCGACCCTTGGGCACTGAGGTCGCTGTAATAGGTGTTGGGGAAGGCAAGAAGAATGTGGAAATGCTTGGAGTAAGTCACATAGACCAAGAAGCAAAGCACCCCCAAAATGTGGAACCACCACATTCCGCGTTCCACGGCGACAAGGGAGGCGTCGCCCAGTCCCAAGTAAAGGGGTTCAAGCCATTGGCTTACGGGGAAGCTCCCAGCCACTACGTAGTGGTCCAAGCCCCTGCCTTGGGCAAGGTGGTCTGTGGCGTTCATGCTCAAAAAAGCAAACATCAACAGCACTTCCGCGACCAAAATGATGTTCGCGTCCAAGGAGGGCCACCCGCCCATTTCCGGGGAACCAAAACGCGCGATGGCCATGCCATTGCGGCGCACGAAAAACACCACACATGCCAGCACCACCAAGGCGGCCAACACTTCAAACATGCCGATAAGGAAGTTGTAAGCGGGCCCGAGGAAGGCAAACACACGGTGCGTCCCAAGCAATCCATCCAACAGGATTTCGAGCATTTCGATGTTGATCACCACAAACCCGACATAGATCAAGATGTGCATGATGCCCGCCACGGGCCGGGTCACCATCTTGCCTTGTCCCAAGGCGACACGTGCCATGACCTTCCATCGGTCGGATTTCCGGTCGCTGCGGTCGACATCTTGTCCTTGCAAGATGTTGCGGCGGATGAAGCCCACCCTTCGGGCGAAGAGGCCAATGCCAATGGCCAAACAAACGGCAAATACGATTTGGGCAATCATGATGGGGGACTCAATCGTTTGGGGAAGAACCCTTCTCTTGGTTCTCGAGTTCTTCTTCGATGATGTTGCGCAAGCGCTGAAGGTCCTTTCGCGAAAACTCCGACTTGGGCTTTCGTCCAATGAGGTTCACTTGCACATACTTCCAGGGATGCATCTGCAAATCGTCCAAGAGAAATTGCAACTCTGTGTTGGTGGCCAAGAGGCCGTTGTGCAAGCTGTCGCTTGCGATCAATTTCCCGAGCGAACCTTCCCCAGCGGCAATGCGTGACGTGATGCCCGCCACATCCGCCAAGGCGCGGTTGGCCTTGGCCATGGTCGATGCGAATTCAATCTGCGACAAGGAATCACTGACGTCGGAGAAATTCTCAATGACATTGGTCAAATCTCCACTGCTTGCGTTCAGGGTGCTGGTGAGCGACCTGACGTTGGACATGACCTTGCCAAAATTGTATCGGTTCTCGGCCACCGTGCTGTCCAAGTTGGCCGCGGTGTTCTCCAACGACTGCACACTGCGTTCCACACTGGCCAGCGCTGCCGGGAGTTGACTGGTGGCTTCGCTGTTGAAGATGCTTTCGATGTTTTCAATCACCTTTTCAACCCCTCGGATCAAATCCGTGGTTTTTCGTTGCAGGGGTTCAATTTGCTTTTGGACCTGGGCAGCGATGTCGTCCTCAACATTGTCGAGCAACGTGTCACCGGGGACTGCGTAAGTGGCAGCATCGCCTTGCTCGATTCGAATGGCCTTGGTGCCAAACAAGTCGGAACTGTGGATCATGGCCACAGAGTTGGAAGGAAAGAAAATGTCTTGGTTCTCGATGCCAAATTCGACAAGGAGTTCTCCCGCGCCGCCTGGCAAAAACTCGATGCGTCTCACTTGGCCTACTTGGTACCCATTGATGAGGATGGGGTTGCTGACGGCGAGACCAGAAATGTTCTCGTAGACCGCGTAGTAGGTGTTGGACTTCGCGAAGGGGTTGAACCCCTTCAAGTAGGTCACCCCTAATACGAGCAGGACGATGCCCGCCACAACGAGGACGCCTACTTTGAATTCTGGTCGGAGTGTATTCACTGCAATGGGAGATTCAACAAGTCACGGGCACGCGACATGGGGATTTGGGTTTCACCGTCAAAAGCCACCACAAACGCCCCTTCAAATCCTTCCGCGCGCAGCGCCAGCTTCGCCGAATGAGCTTGGTCAGGGTGGAGGTGGCGTCCCAACACGTACTTGTGCAAGCCATGACGAATGTACGCCTTGGCTTGTGAGTGTCCCCGCAATTCTGGAGAATCTGGGGACAACTTGGCCTCGGTTGTCAAAATCTGGATGCCAAACCAAATGTCCTTGTCGGACACAGAGGACTCCGTGGGAGGGGTGGTCGCCTCCTGTTCCGGATCCTCTGACCGTGTGCGACCCGCGAGGTAGGTGTCTCGGAAGGCACGGTAAATGCCCGACGCCATGTACGACTTCCCCTGCTCCGACTGCAAAAAATCTTCCTCGTCGGGGTTGGTCAAAAACCCCAATTCCACCAGCGTGCTGGGCATGGTCGTGTAGGAAATGACATAGAAACCTGCTTGCTTGACCCCCCTGTCCTTTCGTCCGACTCGGTTCTTGAATTGAGATTGAATGGCGGCGCCCAAGGTCAAACTGGCATCGAGATTGACGTTTTGACGCAACGAAAGGGCGATGTAGGTGTCTGGGTCATTGGGGTCGAACCCATCGTAGTGGGCTTCGTAGCCTTCTTCCTTGAACATGGAAGCATTTTCGCGCATGGCTACGCGCAGGCTTTCCTCGGATTTGTGCATGCCCATGACGTAGGTGCCTGCACCTCTTGCACTTCGGTCGGCAAATGCGTCGCAATGGATGGAAATGAACAAATCGGCTTGCGCTTCATTGGCGATTTTCACGCGGTCTCGAAGCCCCGGATAGCTGTCGTCTTTTCGGGTGTACACCACTTTGACTTCGGGCAGGTTTTCTTCGATGTAGGCGCCCAATTTCAGAGTGACTTCAAGGGTAACGTCCTTCTCGGTGAGGGGGTAGCGACCCGTGCCAAGGTTGCCGGGATCTTTGCCTCCGTGCCCAGCGTCAAGCACGACCACCAT
>JBELJW010000205.1:0-3428 GCA_042089975.1 Flavobacteriales bacterium
CTTGTGGGGTACACGAATGCCGGCAAAAGCACGCTGATGACCTTGATGTCCAAAAGCGATGTCTTTGCAGAAAACAAGTTGTTCGCCACGCTTGACACCACGGTGCGCAAAGTGGTCATCGACAACCTGCCCTTCCTGCTGAGTGACACGGTCGGATTCATCCGCAAGTTGCCGACCCAATTGATCGAGAGTTTCAAGAGCACCTTGGATGAAACGCGGGAAAGCGACCTGCTGGTCCATGTCATTGACGTCAGCCACCCCCAGTTTGAAGACCACATGAATGTTGTGGAACGCACCCTGACGGACATTGGCAGCGACAGCAAGCCCACCGTCGTGCTTTTCAACAAGGTCGACATGTTGTCCGACCCAGAGGGAGAGCGGTCCAAAGAAGACCTTCAAAGGGGCATCCAAGAAAGGTTCTCTGCCTTGGGCCACGACACCATGTTTCTTTCCGCCAAGACGAAGGAAGGCTATGACGAATTTCGTCGCGCCATGTACGAGCGTGTGAAGGATCTGCACATCAAGCGGTACCCTTACAATCAATTCCTCTACTGAAGCGGTGAATCTGGGCGCACTGCCTACCTTCGGCCCATGGCTTCCATCCGTCAAGAGCGCGTGTCAGAATTGATCAAGCGCGAACTCAGCATTCTTTTTCAGCGCGAATCCACCACTTGGTTTGGGGGGTTGTTCATCACTGTCACGCAGGTGCGCATTGGTCCTGACTTGGGCTTGGCGCGCGTCTACTTGAGTTTCATGGCGGTGGCCGACAAAGAAAAAGCCTTGCAAACTGTAGAGACTGAGAATTGGCGTGTACGCAAGGCCTTGGGGGGCAAAGTGGGCAAGCAATTGCGCAGGGTGCCCGAGCTGAATTTCTATTTGGACGACAGCCTCGATTTCGTGGACGAAGTCGACCAAGCGCTCAAATCCTGACGGCCCCACATGCGTCTTCCGGCACGTCTCGCCTTTCGCTACATCGTCCAAAGACGGTCCAGCACGTTGGTGCACGTCATTTCGGGTATTTCAGTCCTTGTCATTTCTTCCGTGGCCGCGGCCATGATTTGCATTTTGTCCGCTTTCAATGGGATTGAGGATTTGGTCAAAACCCTCTTCGGGACCCTCGACGCCGATGTGGCTGTGGTCCCTGCATCGGGGGCAACCCTGCCCGAGGGTTGGGGCGCGCACTTGGAGGTAATCGACGACGTGGCCGCATGGGCGCCTGTGTTGGAGGACGAATGTGTCGTGCGGGCCAACGACAACGTCCGTGTTGCTTCTCTTCTCGGGGTCGACAAACGCTATGTCGAAGTTTCAAGCATTGACGAGGCCATCGTGGAAGGCGCGTTTGCGGCAGGATCAGACACCACACAGGTGTCATGTGCGTGTTTGGGTCTTGGGGTCCGTTCCGAGCTTCAATTGAGAAGCCAATCCGACGACCCCCCTCTGTTTTCGCTGTCCGCTCCCATCCGAGGCAAGCGGCTCTCCTCCTTCCGAGAGCGCGCCTTTCGAACGGTCCCCATGCACGCGTGTGGCACCTTTTCCATCAACGCCGATTTGGACACCCGCTACCTGATGGTCCCCTTGTCGGAAGCCCAAACCTTGCTGGGCCGACCCCACGAGGTGTCGCGGTATGAGGTGAAGGGGCGTCCTGGTGTTTCCCAAGAGGCCCTGGCCGCTTCAGTGGCAGCAGCCCTCCAATCGGCATTGGGGGAAGAATGGAAGGACGTGCACATCCGCACGAGAGATGAAAAACACAAGTTTGTCACCCAAACCAACCGCGCTGAAAAATGGGCCACGTTTGCCATTCTCAGCTTCATTCTGGTCGTGGCGGCCTTCAACATCATGGCCTCTCTGACCATGCTTTTGCTGGACAAAAAACGGGACCTCGAGGTGTTGCGGGCCATGGGCATGCCCATGGCGATGATGGAAAGGACCTTTGGGCTCCAAGGCATGGCCATCAATGTGCTGGGGGGAGTCAGTGGCGCCCTCCTCGGCACCCTTCTCGTGATGGGACAGGCACAGTTTGGCTGGTTGACCCTGGAAGGCTCGGTGGTGCCGGCTTATCCCGTTCGGCTTTCTGCGTGGGACGTCATGGGCACCTTGGCCGTTGTGGTGCTGGTCGGTGGCATTGGGTCGTCGACCATGGTACGTCACCTCATCCGACGGCAGCAAGCCTGAGTCCCGCTTTCAGAGAAACACGTGGTCCCCAAAATGGTGGACAATTTCTTCCAATTTGGCCTCGATGTCGGAGGGATTGTCCATGGTCACCAAGGCCAAACGATGCTCCTTGAAATGTGGCAATCCCCGGAAATAGTTGGCGTAGTGCCGCCGCATTTCTACGACCCCCAAACGCTCCCCCTTCCACTCCAAGCTCTTTTGCAAGTGCAAACGGACCGCCCTGACGCGCTCTTGCATGTCGGGGAGCGGGCCTGCATCGCCCGTGGCCAAGAACTGCTTGACCTGACGGAAGAACCAAGGCGCACCAATGGCCGCTCGGCCAATCATGATGCCGTCCACACCGTATTTGTCCTTGTAGCGCAACGCCTTCTCAGGACTGTCGATGTCCCCATTGCCAAAGACGGGGATGTGCATGCGAGGGTTGTCCTTGACCGCGGCAATCAGGGACCAATCGGCCTCGCCTTTGTACATCTGGGCGCGTGTCCTGCCATGGATGCTGATGGCTTGGATGCCGACGTCTTGCAGCCGCTCCGCCACCTCCACGATGTGCTTGCTTCCATCGTCCCAGCCCAACCTGGTTTTGACCGTCACGGGAAGGGTGCAAGTGTCCACAATCTCCTTGGTCATGCTGACCATCTTGGGGATGTCCTGAAGAATGCCTGCTCCCGCCCCTCGACAAGCGACCTTTTTCACTGGGCACCCATAATTGATGTCCACCAAATCCGGCCCAGCCTGTTCAGCAATGGCGGCAGCCTCGCGCATCGATTGGATTTCCGCACCAAAAATCTGGATCCCAATCGGCCTCTCGTATTCAAAAATGTCGAGCTTGGCAACACTCTTTGCTGCATCACGAATGAGACCTTCCGACGAAATGAACTCGGTGTACATCATGTCTGCCCCGTATTCTTTGCATAGGGCGCGGAAAGGCGGATCACTCACGTCCTCCATGGGCGCCAGCAAAAGCGGAAAATCTCCAAGATTGATGTTGCCGATTTGGGCCACGTTCGTCGAAGTTTCCGCAAATTTACGGCGTGGCCATCTGCCACCATGAATTCCTGCCCATGAGCTTTGTACGTAGAGCCTTCCAAACCATGCACCCCGTCGCCCAAGTGGTGTTCCTGGGCTGTCTTGTCTTGACCTTCATGGCCATGGCCGCCTTTGCGGGCGTCCTTTGGGTGTCGGGGGGGGATTTGGCAGCGAGTCAACGCGTTTTGGCTGGAGGAGAGAGGGGGCTGGACCGACGCACGCTCTTGGTC
>JBELJW010000020.1:0-19586 GCA_042089975.1 Flavobacteriales bacterium
CGTTGAACGTGGTCAAACTCCCGTAGATGCGGGTGATGTATTGCTGCAAGTTGATTTTGTCCTCGTCGCTGAGCTTGTCCTGGGCGTTGATTTGTTGCTCCATCACCCTCAAACGGTCGCGCACCATGACGATTTTGTGGAAAAAGGTTTCCATGGGGATGTCCTTCGCCTGCATGTCCTGATCGGCAGGCTGCAACGTGACCGTGCCACCTTCCCAACGGTCGCCCAATGCAATGGGAGATGGTTCCACATATTGCTCGATCCTGTAAATGTGCTCCTCGAACACCTGTTCAATGGCAGAGGTCATGTCGCTGAAATCAACCGCTCCGTCTTCTGGACCTTCTTCCACGATGTCCCAACCCTCAAAGGACTTGTTGAATTCCTTTTCGCCGTGTTCTTGGAAGTAGACGCGCCAAAAGTCCCCATCCTGGTTGAAAATGACTCCTTCTCCGTAAGAAGGGTGATTGATTTTTGCACCGAGTGTCGCCATGGTTGCAAAGTGCAACGAAGGAAGCGATGTTCTTCCTGTGGGAAGCCTACCGTTTCAACATTGGAACGTGGGAACTTGGTTCCAGGTGTCTCCATTGTGCTTGTCTTCCACCCGGAACTTCACCTCCCATGAAAGCCTCCTCCAATCCATCAAGTTCTGTGCGTCGAATCCGTTGGGACCGCCTCGGGCTTGTGGCCTTGATTTTGGTGGGGTGTTCGAGTGGCATGGTGGCTTTGGTGGGGGGCAGCGATGCAGAGCAAGAAGCCTTCACGCGCCTGACCCACCCCAAACCTGTGGTGGCCTTGGCCATGCGGGAGGCACACCCTGTGTTGTTACGGACAACGTCGGGGGACAAGGCGACAGACAAGGAGGAAGTGAGTGCGTCTTCTGCTGTCGTCCCTGCTCCTGAAGAGCGTCAACTGCTGCCTCAGCCTGAGCCCGTTGTTGCGGACCCTGAACCTCGAAGGGAACGGCAAAAGAACATACAGCCTTGCAGTGTCTGCAAGCGCACGATGCGTGTGCCCAAAAACCCATACACGGCGCACCAATCGGCGGCGCGGTCATTGCCCAACAGCTTTTTTGTCAAGAACGACATTGAGTTGAATGCGGGAAAGAGAAATGGCAAGCTTGTGGAGGTGGAGGACGGCAGAGGGTACCGCATTGCGCGTTTGACCCACAGCCATGCGTGGTTGCTTCCTGAAACGTACCAGCTTCTGCAGGACATGGGCAACGATTTTGCCGACGCTTTGAAAGGAACGGCAAGTGAAGGCGCGGTGTTCCGTGTGACCTCGGTGACGCGCACCGACAAACAACAACGTCGTTTGCGCCGGAGGAATTTGAATGCCACCAACAGCAAAAGCACACACAGCTATGGGGCCAGCTTTGACATCGCCTTTGTCGACCGTTTCGACGACAAGGCCAACTGTGGGACGCCCACAAGGGAGATGGAACGCCTGCTCAATCGTTACCAGAAGGCGGGCATCATTTACGTCATTCCAGAAGGCGGTTGCATGCACGTCACCCTGCGCAAGCCCTGACCCTGAGAATCAGTGCCGGACCATCACCACGACAGGTCGGTGTCCTTCTGCGCGCACGATGTGCAAGCCAGAGGCCACGCTTGAGACATCGACGACCCGACCTTGACCAGCCACCACAGTCTGTCCCATGGCGTTGTGCAGGGACCAGCGAGATGAACTTGAAAGTCCTTCCAAAGTGAGTTGCTCGGCAGCAGGATTGGGGTAGGCACGAAGCATGGACTTGTTGGGTGCTTCCTGAAGAAGTGTCGCACAAGATTCGACTTGATCTTCGATCCGCAAAGTGCCTTCAAAAATGGCCAGTCCAGCGCAATTGCCGTGGTCGTATGCCCCGAGATTGACCGCATCATGGGAGGTGCTTCCGTTCGCCGTCATCCACTCGTCTGCCAGCAAGGCATTTTGGTAGAACACCTGCTCGTCTTGTGTGCAGTAGTACATCTCCAACGGAACTTCAGGCACCCATTGGTACACGTCGTTGTCCATGGCGGCCACCATGAAGGGGTGGGCAGGATCGTTCAAAATCGTTTCCACCAAGCCTGGCTGCATCAATTCTTCGAGCGTGGCAGGACAAGCGTTGTTGATGGTGCCCGCATCGTTGGTGCCGTCAAACAGCATAGGAAGCGTGGTGGCATAGGGTTCTTGAAAAACTTCGGAGAGCTCGTCGTACAAGTTCCCATACACGCTGTTCCATCCGATGATGTTGTAGGCCAAATAGGCAGGGTTGGAATACGTGGCCGACTCGAAGGTCAGAGGGAATTGCGTTCCGCTGATGTCATACGGTCCACTGCCTGGCACTGCTGCCGTCAAGGGGAATTCATCGCCGTATGCGGTTGTGGCAAGGTCGCGTGCAAGTGCCATGGCCGCATGGCCGCCCTGGGAGTAGCCAGAAAGGAAGTTTTGACCGTTCAAGGTGTAACCCAATTCTTGTCCGAGTGTTTGGGCCGCCCGCATCATGTAAAATCCAGCATCCGACTCAGAAGATGCATGCACGTATGGATGCATCAGCGGGCTGGTTCCCAGTCCCACGTAGTCCGGCATCAACACCAGTTGCCCCAAGGTGGCCATCAAACCGCCAATGGAACCTTCAATGCTCAGGTAAGAAGGGGCGTCGGTGCGCTTGAAGATGGTGCCGTGCATGTAAAGATGGATGGGCAGGCCACAAGGGTCTTCAAATCCCTGCGGGACGAAGAGTGCACCGCTGACCACAATCGTGTCTTCGAGGTAGGGCATCTCGTAGGTCACGCGGTAGGCCTTGACTTCGTACTGGGCTGAATAAGAGTCGTTGGGGATCCCAAAGACCGCTGCGGTGAGCGCCAGTTGCGATTGCGAGTAGCTCTCGAGCAATTCCGCGTTTTGGGCAGATGTTGAAAAGGGCAGTCCGATGCCGCCAAACAGGGCCAACATCACGCGGAGACGCAGGGCAGAGAGAAACATGGTCAATAAATTGTGTGGACCATTGCCACGTTGAAGTCAAATGCCGGTCACAGGTGAATCACCTCGTCGTAGGCCGCTGCTGCGGCTTCCATCACGGCCTCGCTCAAGGTAGGGTGCGGATGGATGGTTTTGATGAGTTCGTGGCCTGTGGTTTCCAATTTGCGCAAGGCCACGATTTCTGCAATCATTTCCGTGACGTTCGCGCCAATCATGTGGCCGCCGAGAAGCTCGCCGTACTTGGCATCAAAAATGAGTTTGACAAACCCTTCTTTGTGGCCGGATGCGCTGGCTTTGCCCGATGCGGAGAACGGGAATTTCCCAATTTTGATGTCATGGCCTGCCTCCTTCGCGGCGTCCTCTGTCATGCCCACACTGGCGACTTCGGGGAAGCAGTACGTGCATCCTGGGATGTTGCCATAGTCGATGGGTTCGGGGTGTTGCCCTGCAATCTTTTCCACGCACGTGATGCCCTCTGCCGAGGCCACGTGGGCCAAGGATGGGCCGGGCACGCAGTCGCCAATGGCATAATACCCGGGAATGTTGGTGGCATAGTAGTCGTCGACGACGATTTTTCCGCGGTCATGGACGATGCCACATTCCTCAAGGCCAATGTTTTCAATGTTCGAGACGACTCCTGCTGCACTCAATACAACATCGCACTCCAGGGTTTCTTCTCCTTTTTTGGTCTTCACCGTCACTTTACAATGTTTGCCAGAGGTGTCCACGCCTGTGACTTCAGAACTGGTCATGATCTTGATGCCAGCTTTTTTGAGGGTGCGCTCGAGCTGCTTGGAGACTTCTTTGTCCTCCACCGGTACAATGCGGTCCACGTATTCCACCACAGTAACTTCTGTGCCAATGGCGTTGTAGAAGTAGGCGAATTCGACACCGATGGCACCTGAACCCACGACCACCATTTTCTTCGGCTGCGTCTTCAGCGTCATGGCCTCCCGGTAACCAATAATCTTTTTCCCATCCTGAGGCAGGGAAGGCAAGTGCCGTGAGCGGGCGCCTGTCGCGACGATGATGTGCTGGGCTTCGAGTGTGGAAGTCTTGCCATCGGCAGCCTTCACCTCGAGTTTCTTCCCAGGCAGCAATTTGCCTTCGCCCATGATGACGTCAATGTTGTTCTTCTTCATGAGGAAAGTCACTCCTTTGCTCATGCCATCTGCGACGCCACGGCTTCGGTTCACCATCCCAGTGAAATCGACCTTCGGGGCGTTCACCTGGATGCCATAATCTTCAGCATGTTCGATGTACTCGAACACATTCGCACTCTTCAGGAGGGCTTTGGTAGGGATGCATCCCCAATTCAAACAAATGCCTCCGAGCGCCTCGCGCTCCACCACTGCGGTTTTCAAACCCAATTGTGATGCACGGATGGCAGTCACATAGCCGCCGGGTCCGCTTCCTAGAACAATCACGTCGTACTTCATAGCGCGAATGTACTGCCCCGAGGCATTCAACTATCTTCGCGTTTTCACGAAAGAATCCACGAAAGGAACAGAGCGATGCGCAACTTGATTTTGTTTGGCCCTCCGGGTGCGGGAAAAGGCACACAAAGTGCCTTTCTCGTCGAGCACTACCAGCTTGTTCACCTGAGCACAGGGGACATTTTCCGTGCCAACATCAAAGGGGACACTGAACTCGGACAACTGGCCAAGAGTTACATGGACCAGGGGAAGTTGGTGCCCGATGACGTCACCATCCGCATGCTGGAATCTGAGGTGAACAAGCACCCCCAGGCCATGGGCTTCATTTTTGACGGTTTTCCACGCACAACTGCGCAGGCCCAAGCCTTGGATGTTTTCTTGGAATCTAAGGGCCAAAGCATTGCGTCCATGTGCGCATTGGAAGTCCCTGAAGCGGAGTTGAAGACGCGGTTGTTGGCGAGGGCGGAGACGTCGGGTCGTCCCGACGATGCCAACCCTGAGGTGATCCAGAAAAGAATCGATGTCTACAACCATGAGACGGCTCCTGTGGCCGACCATTACCGCGCAGCAGGAAAGTACCAAGGCATTGATGGGGTGGGGTCCATTGAGGACATCACCCAGCGCCTGACAGAGGCCATTGGGGCTTGATCCATGGCCAGTCAAAACTTTGTTGATTACGTCAAGATTTGCTGCCGCTCTGGAAAGGGCGGTCCAGGTTCGACGCACATGCACCGGGACAAAACCACGTCCAAAGGCGGACCTGATGGAGGAGATGGAGGCCGAGGAGGCCATGTGATCATCCGCGGCAATGAGCAGCTTTGGACGTTGTTGCACTTGAAGTACCAGCGGCACATCATGGCCTCCCATGGCGAGAGTGGTTCAGGCAACCGAAAGCATGGCGGGGATGGCGACGATGCCATCATTGAAGTGCCCCTTGGCACCTTGATCAAAAATGCGGAGACGGGGGAGACCGAATTTGAAATCACAGAGGAAGGCCAGGAGTACATCGCCACTCCTGGAGGTCGAGGCGGGCTGGGCAACGACCATTTCAAGTCGTCCACCAACCAGGCGCCGCGTTATGCGCAGCCCGGTGAAGACGGTCTTGAGCAATGGAAAATCATTGAGCTGAAGCTGTTGGCCGATGTGGGGCTGGTTGGGTTCCCCAATGCTGGGAAGTCCACATTGTTGAGCGTGGTCAGTGCGGCCAAGCCAGAGATTGCCGATTATCCTTTCACCACCCTCCGGCCCAACTTGGGCATGGTGTCCTACCGCGATGGCAAAAGCTTTGTGATGGCGGACATCCCGGGCATCATCGAGGGAGCGGCGGAGGGGAAAGGCCTGGGCTTGCGCTTTTTGAGGCACATCGAACGGAACCCGGTGTTGTTGTTTCTCGTGCCCGCCGATGCCGATGATATTTTCCAGGAATACCATACCCTTCGCCGCGAATTGGAGAAATACAATCCCGATTTGCTCGACAAGCAGCACATCTTGACCGTGAGCAAGTCCGACATGCTCGACGAGGAGTTGGAACGCGAACTGCGCGAAGAATTGGCGGAGCACCTTGATGTGGCCCCATTGTTCTTCAGCAGCGTCGCCCAAAAGGGTTTGCAGCCCTTGAAGGATGCGGTTTGGAAGGCCATCATGAAGGCGAACCCCATGTTGCACAACCCCCACTTTCAATGAGTTCTTCGCGGCGCAAGTGGTGGAGGCTGGACCCAGAAGTGGCTGATGCCTTGAAAGATGGCTTGCCCGTGGTCGCGCTGGAGTCGACCATTGTGGCCCATGGCATGCCTTACCCCGCGAACCTTGAGACGGCCCGTGAGGTGGAGTCCATTGTGAGGGCTGAAGGGGCCATTCCAGCCACCGTTGCCGCGGTGGATGGCCATTTGCAAGTGGGATGTTCCCCAGCGATGCTGGAGCGCTTGGCCACAGAACAAGAGGTCGCCAAAGTGTCGCGCAGGGACCTTCCGTTGGTGTTGGCCCAGGGCAAACTCGGCGCCACCACAGTCAGTGGCACCTTGATTGGTGCAGGGCTCGCAGGGATTTCGGTGTTTGTGACAGGAGGCATTGGTGGCGTGCACCGGGGGGCGGAACACACCTGGGATGTAAGTGCCGATTTGGAGGAATTGGCCGTGCAAAAGGTGGCGGTGGTGAGCGCCGGAGCGAAGTCCATTTTGGATTTGCCCAAGACGCTTGAAGTCTTGGAAACCAAAGGCGTCACAGTCCTGGGCTACGGCACGGACGCATTGCCTGCTTTTTTCACGCCTGACAGTGGGTTGCCATTGGTCCATCGCGTCGATTCTCCTTCAGAAGTGGCCGCTGCCATGGCGGCAAAGTGGGGCCTTGGATTGAAGGGTGGTATGTTGGTGGCGAATCCCGTGCCTGCCCAGCACGGTTTTGACGCCGAGGAGGCCACCCAGAAGGCATTGGCCGCGGCCGCCGATCAAGGCGTGGAAGGAAAGGCACTGACCCCTTTTCTGCTGAAGCACATCGCGGATGCGACCGCGGGCAAGAGCTTGGCTGCGAACGTGGCCCTGGTGAAACACAATGCACAAGTGGGCGCGCAAATTGCTGTGGCCTACGCCGGGTCAAGGTCCCAGGGTCAGGGATGACCCATTGATGGTGGACGCTGTCTGAGGAGGGGGTGCCTCTGTGTACTTTTGTTTCCAAATGGCGGCCACTTCTCCTTCAATTGATTCCCAAGACGTTCAATCTTTTCGTCAGACGTTGCTTGACGATTACCGCTTGATGTGCACCAGCCGCGAGGCTTCTCTTTTGGGACGCAAAGAAGTGCTGACCGGCAAGGCCAAGTTTGGGATTTTTGGGGATGGAAAGGAGATGGCCCAGGTGGCACTTGCCAAAGTGGTGCGGCCTGGGGACTGGCGGTCTGGGTATTACCGTGACCAAACGTTGATGATGGCCCGGGGCCTGTTGAGCGTGAAGGCCTACTTCGCAGCGCTCTACGCCCATGCCGATGTGGAGGCAGACCCCACCTCAGGTGGCCGTCAAATGGGTGGCCATTTCGCCACGAGGCTGTTGCATGAGGACGGCTCTTGGAAGGATTTGATGGCCGATTTCAACAGTTCCGCAGATGTGTCGCCGACGGCGTCACAAATGCCGCGTTTGTTGGGCTTGGCCCAAGCGAGCAAGGTGTATCGCTCGTTGCCAGAACTCGCCAACGTCATGAAGGGGTTCACCCAAAACGGGGATGAGATCGCCGTAGGAACGATTGGCGATGCCAGCACTTCAGAGGGGATGTTTTGGGAGGCGATGAATGCGGCATGCGTGTTGGAGGTCCCCATGTTGATGAGCGTTTGGGACGATGGCTATGGCATCTCTGTTCCCAAAAAGTACCAAACAGTCAAAGAGAGCATCTCCACAGCTTTGGCAGGGTTCCAAAGGGAGGAAGCGACCAATGGGTTGGTCATCTACCGCGTAAGAGGTTGGGACTACCCGCAACTCATCGCCACTTACGAGGAGGCGGCCAAGCGGTGCCGGGAGGACCATGTTCCGGTGCTGGTGCACGTGGAGGAAGTCACGCAACCCCAAGGGCACAGCACCTCGGGTTCGCACGAACGCTACAAGAGCGAAGAGCGATTGGCTTGGGCGCAAGAGTTTGACTGTTTGCACCAAATGGAGCGGTTCTTGATGGCGGAAGGTGCGGCCACTGAAGAGGAATTGGCGGCGATTCGCAAGGAGTCTAAAAAAGGGGTGCGATCGGAACAAAAAGAAGCCTGGGCGTCGTTCCGCAATGCGCTTGATGCCGATCGAGATTCCGCGGTTGCAGTGCTGGTGAAGGTGGACCAGGAGAGGGCAGAAGCCTTGGCGGCAATGTCCGATGCCGGCCGGGCCGACATGGCCCATGCCGTCAGAATGGCTCTGGCCTCGACGGCCGGCGAGGACTCGGAGGAGCGACGCGCACTGAGTGGTTGGTTGGACAACTTTGACAGGGACAATCACCAACGTTACAGCGCAACGCTGCACAGCGATCAATCGGACAGTGCCTTGCGCGTCCATCCTGTGGCAGCTTCGTACGATCGAGATGCAGAGTGGGTGGACGGGAGATTGGTTTTGCAGCGGAACTTCGAAGAGATGTTCCGACGCGATCCACGCGTCCTCACTTTTGGAGAAGACACCGGAGCCATCGGTGGAGTGAATCAGGTCATGGAGGGGATGCAGGAAAAATTCGGCGATGTCCGCGTGAGCGACACCGGCATCCGAGAGTGCACGATTTTGGGCCAGGGCATTGGCATGGCGCTACGAGGGCTCCGCCCCATTGCAGAAATCCAGTACCTCGATTACCTCTATTATGGCCTGCAGTTGATGCGGGACGATTTGGCGACGGTGCGTTACCGCACGGCGGGAGGCCAAAAGGCCCCGCTCATCATCCGAACGCGAGGCCACCGATTGGAAGGCATTTGGCACAGCGGCTCGCCCATGGGGGCCATTGTGCATTCCGTGCGCGGCATCCACGTGTGCGTCCCGAGGGACATGACCCAGGCCGCGGGCATGTACAACACGCTGCTCGAAGCGGAGGAGCCCGCCCTTGTCATCGAGTGTTTGAATGGCTACCGAAAGAAAGAACGCTGCCCGAGCAACTTGGGGGATTTCCGTGTGGCACTCGGAGATGTGGAGACCTTGCGTGAAGGCAGTGACCTGACCTTGTTGAGCTACGGTTCCACCCTTCACCTTTGTGAAGAGGCATGCGGTCGTTTGAGTGATTTGGGCGTGGAAGTCGAGTTGTTGGACGCCCAGACCCTGCTGCCCTTCGATCTGGAGGACAAGGCGGCGAAGTCCGTGGCCAAAACCAACCGGTTGCTTGTCGTGGATGAGGACGTCCCAGGAGGCGCATCGGCCTACCTGCTCAACGATGTGCTCAACCGACAAGGCGCCTGGAACCACCTGGATGGCCAAGCCAAGACATTGACGGCCAAGCCTCATTTGCCAGCGTATGGCAGCGACGGCGATTATTTCTCTAAGCCCAGTGTCGATGACATTGTTGAATCGGCCTACAACATGCTTCGCGAGGTCGATCCGACTTCTTATCCCTCGATTCGTTGAACCTTTCCTCCATGGACCCCCAAGTCTTTCAGATCCACACAGAATACATCGATCTGTTGCAGTTTTTGAAGGCCACCGGCATGGCCGCCACGGGAGGAGAAGCCAAGCACATCGTCGACGAAGGCAGGGTGCTATTCAATGGAACGCTCGAACACCGTCGGCGCAAAAAGCTTCGTGCGGGCGACCACGTGCATGTGGCCTTGGATCCTCCTGAGTTCTGGGTGATTCAACCCCAGTCTCCCACGGCTTCTTGAAGATTTCCCTTCGCTGAGCGTGGACAAGTTCATCCATTCGATGTCTTTTCGAGGCAGAGGATTCGTCATCTTGCACTTCCAAACTGGAATCCATGATTGATTTGATTCGTGTTCACACGGCCCTGTTTGCCTCCGCGTTCGCCCCGTTTTTCAGGGCGGTTGCGTTGTTTTTGTTCTTCTTGTTGAACGCAGGTGCTTGGGGACAAGTTTCCGTTGTGGGCAACGTCCTGGACGGTGAGACAGGAGAGCCCATGTTCGCGGCAAGTGTGATTGTGGACGGCACCTCCAATGGGGTCACCACGTCCTTCGACGGCCGGTTCAACCTCAATGTGGCTTCTTTGCCAGTGACCCTGAATGTCAGTTTCATTGGGTATACGCTCCAGCAGGTGCGTGTGACGCGACCCAACCAACGCATCCAAGTCAAGCTCGTGGGGGACCAAGTTTTGATTGAGGAAGCCGAGGTGGTGGGGGAGCGCATCAGCCAAAAACAAAAGCAAGCCCCACTGACTGTGGAAACCATGGACGCCTTGGCCATCAAAGAGGCCCCTACAGGCAGTTTTTACGAGGGTTTGGGCAACCTGAAAGGAGTGGTTTTGATCTCAGCCTCCTTGGGCTTCAAAATCGTGAACACCCGCGGTTTCAATAGCACTTCGCCAGTGCGCTCGCTGCAATTGATCGATGGGGTGGACAACCAAAGCCCGGGACTCAATTTCTCGTTGGGCAATTTCTTGGGTGCGCCCGATTTGGATGTCAAGACCGTTGAAATTGTGGCTGGTGCGAGTTCTGCGTATTACGGTCCTGGCGCCTTCAACGGGGTCATCAACATGGAGACGAAAAATCCTTTCGTGTTCAAGGGACTCAGCGCATCCTACCGCATGGGGGAACGGAACTTGAGCGAGTGGGGCTTCCGTTGGGCAGAATCTTTCGAAAACGAAGAAGGCGATCCGTTTTTTGCCTACAAAGTCAACGCGTTTGCTTTCTCGGCCTACGATTGGGAGGCCACGAATTACGGTCCCGTTGATGGTCTTACCCTCAACGATGGCTCGCCCGCAGATGGCTCGAATCCGGGAGGCTTCGACGCTGTCAACATCTACGGAGATGAATACGTTGGAAACATGGATTTTTCCACAGACGTGACCAATGAATTGCGCGGTCTGGGCGGGATTTTCCGCACAGGGTACAAGGAGGTCGATTTGGTGGATTACAACACCAACAACTTGAAGCTTAGCGGCAGTGGCCATTGGAGACTACAGCCCGAGAAGACTTACGAAAGTCCGGAGTTGATCTATGGATTCAACATGGGCAAGGGGACGACAGTGTACCAGGGGGACAATCGCTTCAGCTTGAGGGACATTGAGTTTTACCAGCACAAGCTGGAAATCAGGAAAAAAGGAAGTTGGTTCATTCGGGCCTACCGCACCAGTGAGGATGCCGGCAACAGCTACGACCCTTATGCCACGGCATTGCGCATCCAAGACAGCGTGCGGAACAGCCTCGATTGGCGGGATGTGTACATCGATTTTTGGGCGGACAGCATCTTGCCCATCTTGGACGAGACGTATCCGGTGTTTGGCCTGACAGGCGATTCTGTCAATGTTGGCAGCGACACCTTCCCCATTTGGGTGCCCACTGCAGGATATGACCCGGAAGAAGTCGAGTTGTGGTACGCTGAGAACGGCCACAACTTGGGGGTTTGGCATGACCAAGTGGAGTCATGGGCGAATGCAGGATATTCTACGGTGCCTGGCATTGACCCTGACCCGATGGGGGGGGGAGTGCCTGGGTCGTCGCAGTTTGACGATTTGTTCAACCATTTCACCTCACGCAAGAACAACCCCACAGAACGGGGCACCCGCTTTTTTGACAGATCTTCCCTCATCCACCTTCACGGAGAGAAAATTTTCAAACCCTGGTGGTTGGACGAATGGCGGGTGGGGGCGAATGGACGTCGCTACACGCCAAATTCGGATGGCACCATCTTCAGTGACACCAATGGCCGCGTCATCAAGAACCAGGAGATTGGCATCTATACTGGGGTGAAAAAGAGATTTCTGGAAGACAAGTGGATTGCGACAGCGACCGTGCGGGCAGACAAGAATGAGAACTTCCCGCTTGTGATTTCCCCGGCGGGCTCCTTGGTTTGGACCCCCAACGCCAAGAACTTCTTGCGGATCAGTGTCAGTTCGGCGTTGAGAAATCCGACCCTCGCCGATCAGTTTTTGTTTTTGGATGTGGGGCCTGCGACGCTTGTGGGAAATTTGAACGGCGCCGAGGGCTTGACTGAAATCAACGATTTCAATGACTACAGGTCGAGCGCTGCTGGTCTTTCCATCGGGGCGGACAGGTCCATCATCGACGACAACCTGTTTTCCATTGATGCCATTCGGCCTGAGCAAGTCCGCACAGTTGAAATGGGCTACCGAACCACCATTGGGGAGTCGTTGTACTGCGACATGAATGTCTACCGCAGCTGGTACCAAGACTTCATCGGCTACATCGTGGGTCTGGAAGTCGAGTTCTGGGAGTCGGGGCTGCTTGAAAACTCCATCAAGTCAGTCGATGTGTTTCGCTACGCCGCGAACAGTTTGAACCAAGTCGAAACACAAGGTGCCTCCGTGGGGCTCAATTACTTCTTGAGCGACGAGTTTTCACTCTCGGGGAACTACAGCTGGAACAAGTTGGTCAAAACGGACGAGGACGATCCCATCATTCCCGCCTTCAACACGCCCGAACACAAATTCAATTTGGGGATCACCGCACGGGGCCTGGAGGGCAAGAACAAAGACACATGGGGCTTCGGCGCCAATTACCGCTGGGTGCAGGGTTTTGTCTTCGAGGGGTCACCCCAGTTCACTGGACTGGTTCCAGGCTACGACTTGTTGGACGCTCAGGTGAACTACAACTTTGACGCCAGAGGGCTGACAGTGAAAGCAGGAGGCTCCAACCTGCTTCGAAACAACCACATTGAAACCTACGGAGGCCCAACGGTGGGCCGCCTCGCTTATATCAGCTTTGCCATGGATTTGAATTGATTGGTCGACCATTGACTGCAATCGGTCGGCTATATTGTGTCATTCATACACTCCTATGTTACCTTTTCCTTATCTTCGCCTTCAAACCAATTCTTCAATATGAAAAAGTTTCTGACCCTAGCCCTTAGTTTCTTGGCCTTGAGCCAAGTGGACGCACAGGTGCGCTACCTCAACGAGGTATTTACAGATGTGGACGTGACCTCCAATGTGGTCTACGGAAGCAACGTGACTGTTTTGCCGCTGCTTCAAGGGGCCTTGCCGGCTGCCCAGCCGCTGGTGTGCGACATTTATGAACCTTCTGGCGACGTCGAAACCGACCGTCCTCTCTTGATTTATGTGCATACAGGCAACTTCCTTCCCCAATACTTGAACGGAAGTGCCGTGGGTACAAAAACCGACTCTGTGGCGGTCGAGCTTTGTTCGCGCTACGCCAAAATGGGGTACGTTGTGGCCTCCATTGACTACCGTCAAGGTTGGAACCCTACCGCAGCCACTCAATCTGACCGGACGTTCCAGTTGATCAACGCGGCTTACCGCGGGGTTCAGGATGCCCGCACGGCCGTGCGTTATTTCCGTATGACGGAGCAGACCATGATGAATCCTTATGGCATCGACCCTTCCAAGATGGGTTATCTTGGAGAGGGCACAGGCGGATACGTGAGCTACGCAGCCTCGACCATCTCCGATTACAACGACATCATCCTTGACGACAACGGGGCTCCGTTGGCGAAGTTCTGGACCGGTACTCCCGGCACGGAGGACTACATCCCCATGGTGATTGAGCAGGTGAACGGAAACCCTGAAGCCACCTCCGATGGATTTGCTCCAGCCGGTGTTTTCGGTCCAGACCCTGTCCAGCTTTGCATCGCAAACCACGTTGGTTACAGCAGTGATGTTGCGTTCCAAATCAACCTCGGAGGCGCTTTGGGCGATCTGAACTGGTTGGATGCCGGAGATCCTGCGATGATTTCAATGCAGTGTCCCGTCGACCAATTCGCACCATACACCACTGGAGTTTTGGTGGTGCCTACAACTGGTGAGAATGTTGTGTCTGTGAGTGGCGCATTCGATGTGCATGCAGAAATCAATGCGCAAGCGGCCCCCAACAACAACGAGGCCTACCAATCTTTGGGCTTGACAGATGTCTTTACGGCCCAAGCCTTGGCCAATGGCAACAATGGCATGGACGGTTTGTACCCTGTGAAGAACGATTACGTCGGGGGCACAGCTACTCAACCCAATGACGGAGCTCCTTGGCAATGGTGGGATGTGGCCACAACGGAAGCCGTGGACGCAGCGAACGGCACCGCCGTGGCAGCGACTCAATTGACCTTGAACCCCAACATGGGGCCTCTTGAAGGCCGCGCTTACTGCGACACCATTGTTGGTTTCACCGCTCCACGGATGGCTGCGATCCTCGGACTCGCTTCAGCCGGACCAGGTTGCACCGATTCTGACGCCTGCAACTACAACACCTTGGCAACCTCTGACGATGGGTCCTGCACCTATGCTGAGGCAGGATTCAACTGCGCGGGTGAGCCCATTGCATCGGGTTGTACGCAGCCTTTGGCCTGCAACTATGACAACACCGCCACTTTGGAGGACGGTTCTTGCAGCTTCCTGGAAGGCGACGCCATCCCTACTGGCGCAGAAACCACTTGGGTGGTGGGTCTGACATTGACAGGAACAGCTTTTGAACCGCTTGCTGGAGGCTGTGAAGCATCGGGCAGTGTCAACCCCAATGTGAGCATCAACGGTGTGATTGTCGGTGACGGAACGTCACCCCTTGGTCTGGACGGCATCAACGATCCTACTGGTTTGTTGGGGGATCTCGCGGCATTGGCTGCGACTGTGCAGTTTGGCATTTGTGGTGACAACATCACTGTGGCTGCCCTTGGCAACATCATCCCAATGGTGGGTAACGGCACATTCTGGCAGTCGCCCGTCCCAGTGAATGGCGATGGTCAATTCCTTTGGGCAGCACCTTTGTTGAACTTCAACATTGGGTGCGGGGATCCTACCGCCAACAACTTCACAAACCCTTGCGACTTGAGCCTCGCATGCACGTACGATGTGACTCTGCGCGTGAACATGGCCAACGAAGATGTTTCAGCCATGGGCGTTCAGGTGATGGGCGATTTCCAAGGAAACGATCCAGCATCGACTTCAGCTGACCTTCAAGCTTACGATGTTTACACCGCGGTGGTGTCCATGCCAGCGGGAGTCAACACCTACAACTTTGTCAATGGCAACGATTTGGCTGGTGCTGAAAGTGTCAGTGGCGATTGCACAGATGGAGCAGGCAGCCGAACCATTGTTGTGACGGGTGCTGGCGTCATGAGCGACATTTCTTGCTTCGGAAGCTGTGGAGCTTGTGAAGGTTGCACAGATCCTTTGTTTGCGGAATACGATCCCTTTGCAGCTTCAGACGACGGTTCATGTGGAACCGCCGCAATAGCCGGGTGTACGTACGACGACGCTGACAACTACAGCGCCGTGGCTTCGTACGACGACGGCTCTTGCGAATTCTCCGGTGGTGGCAACGACTGTGTAGGCGACCTCGACGGTGACGGCACCGTGGCGACTTCAGACCTGCTCAGCTTCTTGAGCTTCTTCGGTGGCAACTGCCTCTGATCGATGAACATGATTTGAAGAAAAGGCCACCTTCGGGTGGCCTTTTTTCTTGGCATGATTTTGGAAACGATGTGAAAGAGAGCGAAGAGTGCGCATGCACTTTCGCAAATGGAATTCTTTCTTCCTTATCTTGAAGCCTCAAAACAACCATGAACAACATTCTCCCCATGAAGCAGTTTTTCGCAGCCTGTGCCCTGATGCTGGGCATCGTCTCCTTCGGGTTCGCCCAAGAAGTGGTCACTGGCCCGTCCATCTCTCTGGACAAAGACATCCATGACTATGGCACCATTCAACAAGGTGCAAATGGCACTTGTGAATTCACAGTGACCAACAGTGGCACAGAGCCGCTAATCCTTTCGCGTTGCAAAGGTTCATGCGGATGTACGGTTCCACAGTGCGAGAAGGCCCCCATTGCACCAGGCAATACATCGGCCATCACCGTCAAGTACGACACCAAACGCATTGGCCCGATCAACAAGTCGGTGACCATCACGTCAAATGCAGGCAATGAGCCCACCAAGGTGATCCGCATCAAAGGCAAGGTGGAAGCTTCTGACCTCGGAAACAGTGGAGGCATTCCTGTCAAGCAGCCTGCTGCCGGAGCGCCTACCTCAGGCAAGCAATAAGCTTTCCCCTCCAACCAACGTTTACAAAGCCACCCTTTTGGGTGGCTTTGTCGTTGAATGAAGGGTATTTTTGTTCCCCAACTGACTGGACGGCAACATGAACATTCCTGCACAATACGATCCAACCCAGACTGAAGACAAGTGGTACGCCCACTGGTTGGAGGCTGGACACTTTCATTCTGTCCCCGACGATCGGGAGCCGTATACGGTGGTCATCCCTCCCCCCAATGTCACCGGGGTGCTCCACATGGGCCACATGCTGAACAACACCATCCAAGATGTGCTGGTCAGGAGGGCCAGGATGCAAGGAAAAAATGCCTGTTGGGTGCCAGGCACAGACCATGCTTCGATTGCCACAGAGGCCAAGGTCGTGCGACGTTTGCGGGACAAGGGCATCAAAAAATCAGACCTCTCCAGAGAGGCCTTCCTCGAACATGCATGGGAATGGACCCATGAGCATGGTGGCATCATCTTGGAACAACTCAAGAAGCTTGGTGCCAGTTGCGATTGGAACCGAACGCGCTTCACCATGGACGAGGGGTACTACGAGGGGGTCATCGACACCTTCGTTCAGATGCACGAACGCGGATTGATTTACAGGGGGGTGCGCATGGTCAACTGGGACCCCGTGGCATTGACAGCGTTGAGCGATGAGGAGGTCATCCACACGGAAGAGCATGGGAAGTTGTACTATGTGCGTTATGCCGTTGTTGGCGAATCGGACCGTTGGGTCACAGTCGCCACCACACGTCCAGAGACCATCATGGGGGACACCGCCATTTGTGTGCATCCTGACGATGATCGTTACAAGGACTTGGTGGGCCAAAAGGTCGTGGTGCCAGTCGTGAACAGAGAGATTCCCATCGTCGCGGACGATTACATCGACATGGAGTTTGGCACAGGGTGCCTCAAGGTGACCCCAGCCCATGACGTGAACGACTACGAGTTGGGCCAAAAGCACGATTTGGCGACCATCAACACCATCGAGGCCGACGGCACCATGTCCGAAGAGGCCGGTGAATACAAAGGCATGGATCGCTTCGAATGCCGCAAGGCGTTCCCCAAAGAGCTGGATGCCCTCGGCAACTTGGTGAAGGTGGAGGACTACACCAACAAGGTGGGACGCAGTGAGCGCACCAATGCCGTCATCGAGCCAAGGCTGTCGCTTCAATGGTTCATGTCCATGGAGGAGCTGTCCAAACCGGCGTTGGATGCGGTGATGAACGACACCGTTCAATTTCATCCGCCCAAATTCAAGAACAGCTACAGGCATTGGATGGAAAACGTCAAGGACTGGTGCATCAGTCGGCAGCTGTGGTGGGGACATCAAATCCCCGCTTGGTTCTACGGAGAGGGAGAACACGACTATGTGGTGGCCAAGACGGAGGAGGAGGCCTTGAAGCAAGCCCGCGAAAAATCTGGCAATGCGTCCTTGACGATGGATGGGTTGAAGCAGGATGAGGATGTCATGGACACCTGGTTCAGTTCATGGATTTGGCCCATCCAGGTGTTCGATGGCCTTCACAAGGAGGAGGAAGTGGCGTATTACTACCCCACCAACGACCTCGTCACGGCGCCTGAGATCATGTTTTTCTGGGTGGCCAGGATGATCATGAGTGGCTACCATTACAGGGGCGAAGCACCCTTCAAGAATGTGTACTACACCGGCATTGTGCGGGACAAGAAAGGCCGGAAAATGTCCAAAAGCTTGGGCAACAGTCCCGATCCCATTGAGCTGATGAGGCAATATGGCGCAGATGGTGTCCGTGTGGGCATGCTGCTCACTTCCCCGGCAGGCAACGACTTGCCGTTCGACGAAAAGCTCTGCGAGCAGGGACGGAATTTTGCCAACAAGATTTGGAATGCCTTTCGATTGGTCCAAGGTTGGGAAGTGGATGCGTCCAAAGAACAGCCTGCTGCCGCGGCAACCGCCGTGGCTTGGATGGATGCGAGAAGCCAGCAGGCCATGGAGGATCTGGAAGGCCAGTTTGCCAATTTCCGACTGAGCGAGGCCTTGATGACCACTTACCGATTGGTCTGGGAGGAATACTGCAGTTGGTACCTGGAGTCCATCAAGCCTCCTTTTGGAGAGCCCATTGATGGGGCGACCAAGCAATCGACTTTGGACATGTTTGAGCGCATGTTGACCTTGCTCCATCCTTTCATGCCATTCTTGACAGAAGAAGTGTGGCATTGGACAGGCGAGCGCCAAGGTCACTCTGAAGATTTGTGCGTGACGGCCTGGCCAGAACGGACTTCCTACGACAAGGAGATCCTCACCGACATCGATGTTGCCAAGGAAGTCGTGACGGCCATCCGCAACATTCGCAACGACAACGGCATTCCCAACAAGGAAGCCCTAGAGCTCAAGGTGCAAAAGGGCGATGGCTATCCTGTTCACCTGGAGCCATGGATCGCCCACCTCACCAATGTTCAGGACATTGAGCATGTCCAGGACAAAGTGAAAGGAGCCTTTGGCTTCGTCATTGGGACCCACCGCTTTTCCGTGCCCTTTGGTTCAGGATTCGACATGGAGGCAGAACGGGCCAAGGTCCAAAAGGACCTCGACTACCAGCATGGCTTCTTGAAAAGTGTTCGCGGCAAATTGTCCAACGACAACTTTGTGAAGGGAGCCCCTGAGGCTGTGGTGGACAATGAGCGGAAAAAAGAAGCCGATGCTTTGGCCAAAATTGCGGTCTTGGAGGAGAAGCTTCAGGACTTGGACTGATTCTGTTGGCCCCGCGTCGAACACATGAGGTCACTCTGGTGTTGTGACGACATGTTTGGACTCTTCAAGAAAAATCCGGTCGAGAAGCTTCAAAAGGAGCATGCTGATTTGTTGGCACGTGCCCACAAAATGAGCTCAGTGGACCGCACCAAGTCTGACGCTTTGGTTGCCCAAGCGGCAGACATCGAAGCGCGCATTGTGGAACTTCAGGACCAAGGCTCATGAGGACCATTGGCATCGTCGGAGACAGCCGTGGTATCGGCGCTGCACTTCGGGAGCAACTCCTCGCCCAAGGCCATCGCGTCATCGGTGTGTCGCGTTCAGGGGTCCAACGCGCTGCTGGAGACGCTGACAACTACCAAAGTTTGGTGTTTGATGCCGTTGCACATCCATGTGACTTGAGTGGTTTCACCGACCAATTGGATGGGCTGGTGTACTGCCCGGGCACGATCAAGCTGAAGCCCCTTCGAGGATTGAAACGCGAACAGTTTGTTCAGGACTTTGAAATCAATGTTCTTGGGGCGGTCCAAACCCTGCAAGCCAACCACGGTCTTCTGAAAAAGGGGGACCGTCCATCAGTGGTGATGTTCAGCACAGTGGCGGTGCAAACTGGGATGGCATACCATGGAAGCGTGGCATCGTCAAAAGGTGCGGTCGAAGGCTTGACAAGGACCTTGGCGGCGGAATGGGCGCCCGACATTCGGGTGAATGCCGTGGCCCCAACCCTCACCGACACTGAATTGGCGTCGTCGTTCCTTGGCACCGATGCCAAACGTGAGGCTGCGGCAGAACGCAACCCCTTGAAGCGCGTTTTGTCTGCGGAGGAGGTGGCTTCCACGGCCGCCTACTTGCTGGGCACC
>JBELJW010000206.1:0-3347 GCA_042089975.1 Flavobacteriales bacterium
TGATCCGACGGTTCATCAAGCGTCCGGCCATCCGCACTTTGACCCCTTCTTTGAAATCTTTTTTGAGCGGTCCACTGTGGTGGGTGACCTCGAAAGATGCGGCGGGATAAGGTTCGATGCCTTTGGCGCGAAGTGCATGGACGGAGTCAATGCGCTGCTGCTCTTGTTCACTACGAATCATGTGTTCAAATGTACGCACCTGAGCAGTCCCGAGCATGGACTTCTGCGCGTAGGTTTGGCACTGTAAAAGCTCCGCTTACAACACAACGAACATGATACGCACCCCTTGGTCCCTTCTCCTGGCCTCATCCCTCTCTTTCACTGGTTTTCAAGCCCTTGCCCAAAGCGATTTGGCAAAGGACACCACAGCCATTCCAGTGGCTGCTGTCACTGGACCCTTCTCCACAGTTTCACCATTGTCCGCCCCTCGTGCGCTGGTGGTTCTTGGGCCTGAAGAAGTGGCCCAAACGGGTGCGGCTTCCTTGGGCGATGTCTTGGAATCTGTTCCTGGACTGGACGTCAGGCAGCGAGGTCCTATGGGCATCCAAACCGACCTCAGCGTCCGCGGAGGAACCTTTGAGCAAACTGCGTTGTGGGTGGATGGCGTCCGATGGAGCGCCCCACAAACGGGCCACCACTTGATGGACTTGCCCGTGGACGTGGAAGACATCCAACGCGTGGAGGTTTTCCGCGGCGGAGCCACCAGTGTGCTGGGCACGGGTGCGATGGCTGGCGCAGTGGCCTTGACGGCAGGGCCATCCACGAAGGATGGCGCATTGATTGTGGCGGAGACAGGAAGCAACGCTTGGATGCGTGCCAAGGCGACCTTGGATTTCGGCTCACCCATGGATGTGGTCCAAGTTCGAAGGCACCGCGTGTCGGTGAGTCGGGTGGGCACGAACGGAACCTTGGGGGCCGGCACCAATACGGACGCTTCCATGCTTCGTGCCCGTTACGCTGGATGGTATGCCGGGGACTGGGGTTCGCTTCGCACAAGCGTGGGGTATGCCGGAAAGGCTTTTGGCGCCCAAAATTTCTACACAGCCACCTTCCCTTTGCAGTATGAGGAAACCCAGACGTTTCAGGGACAGGCTTTGTTTCAAAAAACCATGGGTGATGCCCATTTCGAAGCGGCAGCTTACCACAGGAGCCACACGGATCTCTTTCAGCTTTTCAGAGAAGGGGAGGACTTTTTCCAGCAGACAGAGGACGGGTTTTACGTCATGACTGGGGACACCGCAGGAATCTATGCCCCAGGTGCCAGTTGGTATGCGGGTCCCAACCAACATATCAGTCACACGACAGGCGCACGTGCCAGGTGGAGCCTCCGCTCTTCTTTGGGGGAGACGTTTGTGTCGGTGGACTCGAGACGGGAATTTGTCAAAAGCAATGTCCTTGGCGTGGACAGTCTTGGCGATGAATCAGGTGTGTACCGGAGGGCCGACCTGCGCCAAAATACAGATGTGGCATTGGGCCATCGTGCCACGCTGGGGGCATTTGCCTTGGCGGCCACTGCGGCCTGGAACCACAACACCATGTTTGGGGCGAGGTTTGTTCCTGGCGCGGAACTGTCCCTGAATCTCATGGGCAACGGCTCGGCCATTCTATTTTCTTCTGCCAACCGTTCCGTCAGGCACCCCTCCTTCACGGATCTATACTACACCGTTGGCGGGGCTGTGGGAAGCCGAGACTTGGCCTCAGAATGGTCCGACCACGTGGAGGTTGGCTTTCGTTGGAACCTCACCCCCAAGGCAGCGTATGCGCTCCAGTTGGAGCAGGCCGTCTTCCAAAGAGAAGGACACGATTTGATCGACTGGGTGCGTGAAAATGGCAGCGACATCACACAAGCTGTGAATTTGCGTGAAGTGACCTTCAAGGGCTTGGAATCGGTGCTGACCATCGTCCCAAACGAACGTGCCACAGGAGATTGGAAGCTTCGTTATGCACGTCTGGGATTCACCACCATGGAGGCGAGCGAGTCGAGCACAGGATTTGAGAGCAACTATGTCTTGGATGGGATCCAGACAAAGGTGGATGCGTCTGTGGGCTTGGAGGGTCCTGCCAGTTTCAGATTGGATTCGAGGTGGAGCCACCAAGACCGGATGGGAGGCTACGTGGCTCCGGGGGGTGAAGAGGTGGAATACGCACCGTTTTCTTTGGTGTCCCTCACCTTGAGCAAGGCCTTTCACAAGGAGGACTTCAGGGCCTATCTGCGGGTGGACAATGCCTTGGACAAGTCCTATGTGGACCTGGGCAATGTGCAGCAGCCCGGGCGCTGGATCCGTTTGGGCTTTGCGTACAACATGAAATGACATTGGCGACCTTTGAAGGATGACAACACCTGAAGACATGCCCAACATGCGCTCCCTGATCGAAGGGTTGGGAATCCAAATGCGCGAGGCGCTTCAATCTGAAGTCTTGCGGCCCGTGGCGAACCCACCTGTTTTTCGTGGGGTGGTGGTCCTTGGCATGGGTGGAAGTGGCATTGGAGGGGCCGTGATGGCCGACATGCTGCGTGCATCGTCGCCTTCGCCCGTGATGGCCATTTCAGACCAAACCCTGCCCCATTGGGTGGATGGAGATTGTTTGGTGGTGGCGTCAAGCTATTCGGGAAACACTGAGGAGACCCTTGCTGCCTTGGCTCAAGCCCAGGAGCGAGGATGCACCCTCGCTGCAGTCACCTCCGGAGGCGAACTGCTGTCCAGGGCTGAGCAAGGCAACTGGCCCACGGTGACCATGCCGGGAGGCCACCCCCCGAGGTCGCAGTTTGGACGTTCCTTTTTGGGCCTTGCCACATTGCTCCAGCACCTCCAAATCCTGTCCTCCCAAGATTGGAGCGGTTTGAAGGAAGCGGTCCATGCCCTCGACGGCGCTTCTGCCGAAGAGCGAGGCGAAGCCCTGGCTTTGGCGATGGAAGGGAAGAAGGTGTTCCTCTATGCCGACACCCCGTGGCGGGCACTTCTGACGCGCTGGCGGCAGCAGCTGAACGAGAACAGCAAGGTCTTGGCGAATGTCGAAGTGTTTCCAGAGATGAACCACAATGAATTGGTGGGTTGGGAGAGTGGGGACGAAGGGCACGTTGCCGTGGTGGTCCGCACCTCGAAAGACCATCCACGGACGAAGCACCGCATGGACATCACGGCCCAAATCTTCCAAGACCAAGGGGCGGACGTGGTGGTGGTGGAGCCCGATGGGGCCTCTCGGTGGGGGGAGTTGCTCGATGCCGTTTGGGTGGGCGACTGGATGTCGCTGGTGTTGGCCGAACGTTCGGGCACGGACCCCGTGGACATCCGGTTCATCGACCATTTGAAGCAGACGCTGTCGGGCATCCAATGACAGGACGCGTC
>JBELJW010000207.1:0-3366 GCA_042089975.1 Flavobacteriales bacterium
TCCCGCACGCCAGCATGGCATTCCCATCCGGACAACCCTGGAACCCCTTTCTCCTCATGTCATCCTTTCTGGTTTCTTTCTTGCTCCAAGTGCCCAATGCGGCCACTGAAGTGTCCACCGCCGACGTTTCGGAGGTCGATGTCAACGTTTTGCAGCTGCTTATGGAAGGCGGTTGGTACATCATGTTGCCCTTGGCCTTGATGAGCCTCATCGGGATGTATGTGTTTTTTGAGCGCTTCTTTGCCATCCGAAAAGCTGACAAAGTGAGTCCCGATTTCATGAACCGTCTCAAGGATTACATCTCTCAAGGTCAATTGTCAAGCGCGAGGAATTTGTGTGCGGACAGCAACACGCCGTTGGGCCGAATGTTGGACAAGGGCATCAGCCGCATTGGCAAGCCATTGAAAGACATCAGCGTGGCCATTGAAAATGTGGGGAAGCTGGAGATTTTTCGATTGGAGAAAAATCTCAGCACCCTGGCCACAGTGGCTGGTGCCGCCCCCATGGTGGGCTTCTTGGGAACAGTCATTGGCATGGTCAATGTGTTCTTGGACATGGAAGCTGCTGGCACGGTACAGGTGAGCGACATTTCATCGGGCACCAAGCAGGCCATGATCACCACCATTGTGGGGTTGATTGTGGGGATTTTGGCCTTCATGGCTTACAACCACTTGGTCAGTCGGGTGAGCCATGTGGTCCACCGCATGGAGGCGAACAGCTTGGAATTCATTGACATTCTCGAAGAACCTGCACGCGGATGAACCTCGGCCAACGCAACAAAGTCAGTGTGACGGGGAACATGTCTTCCATGACGGACCTCGTCTTCTTGCTGCTCATTTTTTTCGTGATTTTGTCCACCTTGGTGAGCAACGGTGTGAACGTGGATTTGCCCACGTCCAAAGGGACCACCTCTGTCACTTCCAGACTGACGGTCAGCATCCAAGCCGATGGTTCTTACCATTTGAATGGGGAAGTCCGACCCATTTCACGAGAGGATCTTGAGCCCAAGTTGAAATTGGAAATGGACAAGCAGACGGAGAAGGTTGTTTACCTGCAAGTGGACAAGAGTGTGCCCACTGGTCAGACCGTGGACTTGATTGGCATGGCCAAGGCCAACCAGTGGAAAATCATGCTGGGGTCCAATCCATCACAAGGCGATTGACCTGAACATGACGGCACAACAGCACCTTGAAGAGGCGCGCCTCGACCAAGAGAAGCGCCATCAGCGTCAGGCAGCAGCCTTGAGCGTTTTGCTGTTCTTTGCCGTCCTTTTGGTTTGCTTCTTCCTGACGGCATTCACCATCCAAGACCCTCCTCCCGGAGAACAATTTGTGGCGGTAGGGTTTGCGGATTTGGGGGCAGATGAGCAAGCCGGTGGCGACACAGAATCTGAGGTGCCCAGCGAGGTTGTGGAAGAGGCCGTGGAGGAGGCCGTGGCAGCTGCAGAAACGGAGCCAGTGACGCCGGTGGTTGCAGAAGAAGTGGCGACCCAAGAAGAAAGCGAAGTGGCCGTGCAGTCCCAGCCTGATCCCGACCCCGACCCCGATCCTGAGCCCGATCCTGAGCCTGTGAGGGAGGACCGAACCGCGCATTTGTTCCAATCCCCAACGCAGTCGTCCTCAGGGGGAGGAGGCAGCCAGGGGGAGAGCGATGGGGTGGGCAATGAGGGAGAGGAAACGGGAAAAATTGACGGGAAAGGGGTGGTGTCCGGAGACTTTGGAGAGGCGATGTTGAATGGAGGCACCATGATTGGAGAGCCCCAGCTGGACGAGAAACCGACCCAGGACGGCTCGGTGCGCGTCAACATTGTGGTGGACGGAACGGGCAAGGTCATTTTGGCTTCGGCCGACTATCAATCCGCACTGACCACCATTCGCGATTCGCGGCATGTCAAGTTGGCCATTCGCGCAGCCGAGACGGCTCGATTTGATGGGGATCCCACCAATCCGAGGCGCACGGGCTACATCACCATTCGGTTTGACCTCGAGTGAGTTGACATACGAGGTGGCGGTGCAATGTCTGTACCGTGAGCTGCCCATGTTTCAGCGGGACGGCCCCGCAGCTTACAAGGCCGATTTGTCGGCCACCAAGCGGGTTTGTGCTGCTTTGGGTCGCCCTGAAAATGATTTGCGGTTTGTGCACGTGGCAGGGACCAACGGCAAGGGAACCGTTTGCCACATGGTGGCCGCTGCCCTGCAAACCCAAGGCCACAGCGTAGGCCTTTTCACATCTCCGCATTTGATGGATTTTCGAGAGCGCATCCGGGTCAATGGGGCCTGCATCGATGAAGAAGCTGTGACAGCTTTCGTCCAACGCTGGCAAGCAGCGGAAGGGGCATGGGGTTCTCCGTCTTTTTTTGAGTTGACCTTCGGGTTGGCTTTGGACCATTTTCGGGCAGCCCAGTGCGATGTGGTTGTGTTGGAGACTGGCATGGGGGGGCGCTTGGATTCCACCAATGTGATTCCACGCGCGGAAGTTTGTGTGGTGACCAACATTGGCATGGACCATCAGCGGTTTTTGGGCGACAACATCCGCGCCATTGCCAAGGAGAAAGGAGGCATCTTCAAGGATGGTGTGCCCGTGGTTTTGGGGCCCATGCGCCCTGAGGCCCAATCTGAATTGCTGTCCAGTGCGCTAAGGTCCTCAAGCGAGGTTCACTTTGCCCAAGAGATCCGCCACGATGAAAGTGTGGTGCGACCAGAAGGGTTAGAGGATGTGACGAGCCCTGTGGACGAGGCGAACAGGGCCACAGCGGCCATGACCTTGCGCGTTTTGCAAGGCGTGGGTTGGGTCTTCAGTGACCGTGCCATCGAAGCGGGCCTCTGGCGTCACAAGGAATGCACGGGGCAGCAAGGGAGGTGGCAGGTGGTCCGGCGAGACAACGGAGCCACCTTGGTGTTGGACGGAGCCCACAATGTGGACGGCGTCGCCATGGTGGCGCAAAAGGTGGGGGAGTTGGTCCAAGATCATGGAGGACAGCTGCATGTGGTGTGGGGCTGTGTGGGGGACAAACCCCTTGAAGATGTGTTGGCTTTGCTGCCTCAAGATGCCCAATGGCACTGGTGTGCTGCGGACCTCCCCAGATCGTTGTCGCCCCAAGATTTGGCCCTTGTTGCACTCGACCATGGGCTGCAGGGCAACGTGCATCCTTCGGTGAAGGACGCGTTGGACGAGGCCCTTGATGCCGCACTGGCTCAGGATGTGATTTGGGTGGGGGGGAGTCTTTTTGTGGTGGGAGAGGCCCTTCAATCGCTTGCATGAAAAAAGCAGGCACATGGCCTGCTTTTTGTGGGCGGTGAGGGACTCGAACCCCCGACCCCCTCGGTGTAAACGAGGTGCTCTGAACCAGCTGAGCTAACCGCCCGG
>JBELJW010000021.1:0-19298 GCA_042089975.1 Flavobacteriales bacterium
TTTATTCTTCTGTCTTTTTGGCTGCAGGCTTCTTCGCTGCAGGTTTCTTTGCCGCGGGCTTCTTTGCCGCGGGCTTTTTTGCTGCGGGCTTCTTGGCCGCAGGCTTCTTGGCGGTGTCCGCTGCATCGGCCTTGGGCGCAGCCTCCTTCTTTGGAGCTGCCTTCTTGGCCGCCGCCTTTTTGATGTCTGTGATCTTGATCTCGGTCAATGACGCGCGGAAGCCGTTGAGCTTCCGGTAGCCTTTGCGGCGTTTCTTTTTGAAGACAAGGACCTTGTCTCCTTTCAGGTGCCGTTCTACGACGGCATGGACGGCCAGGCCGTCTATCGCGGGGGCGCCAACTGCGACGTCACCGTCTTTGTCTGTGAGGAGCACGCGGTCAAAAGTGACCTTTTTGCCCTCCTCCACATCAAGACGGTTGACGAACACCTGTTGGTCTTTCTCTACCTTATACTGGTGCCCTGCGATCTCTACGATTGCGTACATGAGGAATGATTTTTTTCCCACAAAGGGGCCGCAAAGATAGTGGGAAAGTCCCAAAAGCCCAAACGATGCCCCTATGATTTTGGAGCCGCCTTTCCTCCTCGGTTCACCAACCAAACCCCAGAAAGGACAACGAGTCCACCGACCAAATGCAGGAAGGTCAAAGGCTCGTGGTCCATCCAACCCCAAAAGGTGGCGAACAGGGGGATGATGTAGGTGACCGTGCTGGCAAAAAGGGCGTCGGTGCGCTGGATGATTCGGTTGAACGCAATGAGGGCCAACCCTGTGCCCACCACGGCGAGCACGACCACGGAAAGAAGGCCGCGCATGCCATCGGGATGGGAGAATGCCAAGTCCATGGCCGATGGGGACCAGCCGAGGAGCACGGCGGGAAGGGCCATCAGACCCAAGGCGAAGGAAGCCACGCCGGCGGGCGGGATGTGCCCCAGTTGGTGCCGAATCACATTGACGCTGACCCCATAGCAGGCCGTGGCCATGACCACCCGGGCTGCGCCCCAAAGCATGTCGGGCGCCACTTGGGTGCCAGGCTGGAAGGCGAGGATGAAGGCGCCGACCATGCCCACCAAAAGGCCCAACACTTGCAATCCCCTCACCTTGCTTCGGAAAAAGGCCACCCCTACGAGGAGGGTGAAAAGGGGTGTCAAAGCATTGAGCATGCCTGCAAGTGAGGATGGCACGAGCGTTTGGGCCGTGGTGAAGAGGTAGGCAGGCACCATGTTGCCCAGTCCCCCCACCAATAAAAGCCAGGGAATGGAAGCTCCCGTCAGGTGTGCGCGGTGCTTCCATGCAAAGGGCAACATCGCCACGCCGGCGATGGCGATCCGTCCCATGGCCACTTCGAGGGCAGGAAAAAGCGGTTGTCCTTGCGTGTCGAACAAGGCCAGCTTCATCAGGATGAAGGAGCTTCCCCAGATGAATCCGAGGACGAGTAGCGCGAGCCACATGGCTGCTTTGGCGGTCCCCATGAGTTGCAAAATTAGCACAACGCCGCACAAGGGGTGCGTTGGCCCACATATCTTTGACGCATGCGCATCGCTCTATCCTGTTCCGTTTTGGCCACGACCATGCTCCTCTCATGCAATGGCAACGCCCCCCAAATGGCCCCCACTGTATTTGAAGAATCCCATGTGGAGGGGACGGTGGAAAAGGCGGTGGCCGAGATGATGGTCCAAGGCATGATGTGTGAGATTGGCTGCGTGTCGAAAGTCCGCAAGGAACTCCTCGAGGTGCCGGGTGTGGCGTCTGCAAGCATCGAATTCGAAAAGGGCCGCGCGGTCAATGTGGCCAAGGTGGAATACGATGCGGAGGTGGTGGATGCAAAGGCTTTGGTGGCCAAGGTCACTGCCATTGGAGATGGAATGTACCCTGTGGAGAAGGTGGCCGTGACGCATTATGGCGCCGCAAAGTTCACGCCTTGAACGCATGAAAGGCTGGTTGCTCCCTTTGGCCAGATGGGCCTTTTGGTTGGCTTTTTTGGTGGTCCTGGCAGGAAGCGTGGTCCGAATGACTGGCAGTGGAATGGGGTGCCCTGATTGGCCCAAGTGCTTTGGTTTGCTCGTCCCTCCCACGGAGGTTGAACAGGTGACGTACCACGAAGGGGAGACCTATGCGTCTGGCCGGATGCTTCTTGTGGACGATCGTTTTTGGGTGGCCCAAAAGGAGGTCATCGCAGGCGATTTTGAGGCCGAGCGGGAGAGAGGGGATTGGTCCTTGTACACCAAGCACGACTACCACATCTTTCATCCGTTGCATACTTGGGTGGAGTTCATCAACCGTTTGCTTGGGGCCTTGGCCGGTGTGCCAGCCCTGTTGCTCTTGATGGCCTCCGCGTGGGCGAGGGAGTTGAGGACCACCGTGCTTGCTTTGGGGGCTGTCTTGGCCTTGGGGTTGGTGGCATGGCTTGGGAAGTTGGTGGTGGACGGCAATTTGTTGCCCCACAGCATCACGATCCACATGATGGGCGCCTTGGCCATCCTTGCCATTGACAGTGTGATCATCCAACGCCTCAAAGGCGCCCGTGTGCGATGGCACCGCTCGGCACGCTGGGGTTTGTTCGTGGCTTTGGTGGTGACCTTGGTCCAAATCCTGACTGGAACAGAAGTCCGAGAAACCGTGGACGTGCTGTTGGCCGAGGGTTTGGGAAGGCCAGACCTTGCGCGTCAGTTGGCGTCCAGCCAAGTGCTTTACCTCGTGCACAGGTCAGGGTATTGGGTGGTGCTGCTGTCCCATTTGTTTTGGATGTGGCGGATGGGCCCCTTTGGGCAAGGCCATGTGCTTCGGGCCCGGAACGCGACCCTCGCGCTGCTCGCCGCCCAAATGACGACAGGATTGTTGTTTGCCTACGGTGCATTTCCTGCTTGGGCCCAACCCGTTCATTTGGTCATGGGGGTGGGCTTGTTTTTGACCACCTGGGGCCTTTTTTGGCGAACCCGCACTGCTTGACCCACCCATGGCTGCCACTGAAACCACCTCCATCCCCTTGGGCTTTTCGGCCCCGTCCTTTTGTCTTCCCGAGGCGCGCAGCGGCGAAATGGTTCGGTCGGAGGATTTGTTTGGTCAGCGGCCCACCCTTGTGGTTTTCATGTGCAACCATTGCCCTTTTGTGGTGCATGTGCTGCCGGCCTTGGTGGAGCTGGCAGCGACGTACAAGGAGCTGGGGGTGCAGACGGTGGCCATCTCCAGCAATGATGTCGCCCGCTATCCCCAGGACGGTCTGGAGCACATGGCGGCGCTAGCAGGGTCCATGGACTTCTCGTTCCCATACCTCTACGACGCATCCCAAGAGGTGGCCCGCGCCTACGACGCAGCCTGCACACCCGATTTCAGCATCTTCGACGCCCAAGGCCAATGTGTGTACCGCGGTCAGTTCGATGGGTCGCGGCCGGGCAATGACGTGCCAGTGAGTGGCAACGACGTGCGGCAGGTGTTGGACCTTCTCTTGGAGGGTCACCCCGTTCCTTCAGACGGCCAGCTTCCGTCCATTGGGTGCAACATCAAGTGGAAGGAGTAGTCAAGGCGCTCAACGAAAATGTCAAGCATGAAAAAGGCCTCCAACTTGGAGGCCTTTTTTTGTGGAGGTCGGACTGGCGATCAACCGCTGCACATTTCGCAGTCGGGACCGTTGTCGATGCTGCAGGCCTGCACTTGCTGCTCGTACGTCATCTCTTCGGGCTGGGTGCCCGCAGGAGCTGCTGCAGTTTTGGTTGCAGCTTGTGCTTCTTGGGCCTCTGGAGCGGCCTGAAGGGCCTCTTCCTTGGATTGGTTCTTGTACTTCTTGTCCACCGTGAACTTGATCGCGTCGGTGGCGGCCTTGGTCCGTAGGTAGTACATGCCCGTCTTCAAGCCTTTCTTCCATGCATAGAAGTGCATGGAGGTGAGCTTGGAGTTGGTGACGTTCTCCATGAAAATGTTGAGCGACTGGCTTTGGCAGATGTACGCACCGCGGTCCGCTGCCATCTCGAGGATTGCCTTCTGCGAAATCTCCCATGACGTGCGGTACAGCACCTTCAGGTTCTCTGGAATTTCAGGGATGTTCTGGATGGATCCGTTGGCGGCAATCAGACGGTTCTTCATGTCGTCGTCCCACAAGCCGAGCTTGGTCAAGTCGCGCAAGAGGTGCTTGTTCACCACGATGAATTCCCCGGAAAGGGTGCGGCGCGTGTAGATGTTGCTCGTGTAAGGCTCGAAGCATTCGTTGTTGCCCAAAATCTGTGCCGTCGATGCCGTGGGCATTGGCGCCACGAGCAAGGAGTTGCGCATGCCGTGTTCCTTGATCTCGTCCTTGAGGATGTCCCACTCCCAACGGTCGGAGGGTTGGACGTCCCACATGTCGAACTGGAGCTTGCCCTGGCTGGCAGGTGAGCCTTCGAAGGTTTCGTAGGCGCCTTCTTCTTTGGCCATGTCCTTGGACGCTGTGCAAGCGGCGTAGTACATCGTTTCGAAGACGTCCTTGTTCAATTGACGTGCCTCTTCGCTGTCGAAGGGGAAGCGCATCAAGATGAATGCATCGGCCAAGCCCTGCAAACCTAGCCCAATGGGACGGTGGCGCATGTTGGAGTTGCGTGCTTCGGGGATGGGGTAGTAGTTCCGGTCGATGACGCGGTTGAGGTTGCGCGTCACGCGGTAGGTGACCTCGAACAGCTTGTCGTGGTCAAACGTGCGGTCTTCCTTCACAAACTTGGGAATGGCGACCGACGCCAGGTTGCACACGGCCACTTCGTCCGGTGCGGTGTACTCGATAATCTCTGTGCAGAGGTTGGACGACCGGATGGTGCCCAAGTTCTGTTGGTTGGACTTGCTGTTGGCGGCGTCCTTGTAGAGCATGTACGGCGTGCCGGTTTCCATTTGGCTTTCCAACACTTTGAACCAAAGGTCTTGGGCCTTGATGGTCTTCCGTCCCTTGCCTTCCGCCTCGTACTTGGTGTACAACGCCTCGAACTCTGCGCCCCAGGTGTCCGACAATCCTGGGCATTCGTTGGGGCACATCAGGGTCCAATCGCCGTTCTCTTCCACACGCTTCATGAACAGGTCGGGCGTCCAGAGGGCGTAGAACAAATCGCGGGCGCGCTGCTCTTCTTTTCCGTGGTTCTTGCGAAGCTCGAGGAAGTCGAAGACGTCGGCATGCCAAGGCTCGATGTAGATCGCAAAGGAACCTTTGCGCTTTCCGCCCCCTTGGTCGACGTAACGCGCCGTGTCGTTGAAGACGCGAAGCATTGGGACGATGCCGTTGGAGGTGCCGTTGGTTCCTTTGATGTAGGATCCCGTGGCGCGGATGTCGTGGATGGCCAAGCCGATGCCTCCAGCGTTTTGCGAAATTTTCGCGCACTGCTGCAAGGTGTCGTAGATGCCGGTGATGCTGTCCTCCTTCATGGTGAGCAGGAAGCAGCTGGACATCTGAGGCTTGGGCGTTCCCGCATTGAAGAGGGTGGGCGTGGCGTGGGTGAACCAGCCTTCGCTCATCATGTTGTACGTCTCAATCGCACTGTCCATGTCGTCCTTGTGGATGCCGACGGCCACGCGCATGAGCATCTGCTGGGGACGTTCTGCAATGTCTCCCTGGATCTTCAGCAGGTACGAACGCTCCAACGTTTTGAACCCAAAGAAGTCGTAGCTGAAGTCCCGATCGTAGATGATGCTGGAATCCAACAACTCAGAATTCTTTTGGATGATCTCCCAAACATCATCCGCGATCAAACTGGCGTTTTGTCCTGTCACGGGGTCCACGTATTCGTGCAGGTCCTTCATGCACTCGGTGAACGACTTTTTGGTGGCCTTGTGCAGGTTGCTCACCGCGATGCGGCTGGCAAGCTGGGCGTAGTCGGGGTGGGTCACCGCATTGGTGGCGGCCACTTCGGCTGCGAGGTTGTCCAACTCGGTCGTGGTGACCCCATCGTACACCCCCTCGATGACGCGCATGGCGATTTTGGTGGGGTCGACGGCATCATGGAGGCCGTAACACAGCTTTTTGATTCGTGCTGTGATCTTGTCAAACTGGACCGGTTCGCGCCGGCCGTCGCGCTTCAATACAAACATGCGTAGTGGGGAGAGAGAGGTATAACGAGAGAGGGATGGGGTCAGAAGTCGGCGTCGAGGTTGAAGCTGTTGTCTTCTTCTGAAGATTGGTTGAGGACACCGGCCTTTTGGTATTCGCCGACCCGCTTCTCGAAGAAGTTGGTCTTGCCCTGGAGGCTGATCATGTCCATGAAGTCAAATGGGTTGGTCACATTGAAGACTTTTTCGTTGCCCAATTCCACCAAGAGGCGGTCGGCCACGAATTCAATGTATTGGCTCATCAAGGTGGCGTTCATGCCAATCAGACGAACGGGCAATGCGTCGCACACAAACTCCTTCTCAATCTCCACCGCGTCGAGGATGATCTTCTCGATGGTCTTCTTGGGAAGCTTGTTGACGATGTGGTCGGTGTACAACATGCATGCGAAGTCGCAGTGCATGCCCTCGTCGCGGCTGATGAGCTCGTTGGAGAAACTCAGGCCGGGCATCAAGCCGCGCTTTTTGAGCCAAAAGATGGAACAGAAGCTGCCAGAGAAGAAGATGCCTTCCACCGCGGCAAAGGCCACAATGCGCTCCGCAAAGTTGCCGTTGTCAATCCACTGAAGGGCCCAATTTGCTTTTTTCTTGACACAGTCCAAGGTTTCGATGGCATTGAAAAGCTTGTCCTTCTCTGCCTTGTCCTTGATGTAGGTGTCGATCAACAACGAGTAGGTCTCGCTGTGGATGTTTTCCATCATGATTTGGAAGCCGTAGAAGAACTTGGCTTCTGTGTACTGCACTTCCGCCACAAAGTTCTCGGCGAGGTTCTCATTCACAATCCCGTCTGAGGCTGCGAAAAAGGCAAGGATGTGCTTGACGAAGTAACGTTCGTCGTCGTTGAGCTTGTCGTTCCAGTCGACGATGTCTGCAGCCAAATCGATTTCCTCGGCCGTCCAGAAGCTCGCCTCCGACTTCTTGTAGAAGTTCCAGATGTCGTTGTGCTCGATCGGAAAGAGGACAAATCGGTTGGGGTTGTCTTCCAAGATGGGTTCCACCACAGAGGTATTTTCAGGCAGCACCTCTTCGATGGCCGTTTGGGGGTTGTCGACGAGTGCGTCTTTGGGGGTTTCGGTGGTATTGTCCATGGTCTTGTGTGTGTTTCGTACGTGGTCTGAACGAATGTTCAGGGGAGAAGTCGGCCACGCTACGAGGTTGATTTCGCAGGCAAATTGGCCATTTGACTGATCAGGATGGGGGGGTGCTTGGGAGGTTCACGAAGGAACCCCCTTCAGCCCTCCAAAGAAACTTCGCAACCCCATTGCGGGGCAAATCGAATAGTTCACAATTGGGCAGAGTTCTTAACAAATGTCATGCAACCATTGTGTAAGGAACTGAGCAGCAAACCTTAAGACGCTGAGGGGGAAGGTGAAAATACCTTGATTGGGTGAGGACGTTGTTGAAAATTGGCACGGTTTTTTCTGCAACGAATTTTGGCCTTCGACAGGGTGCATCACGTTGTACTTTTGTGTCATGCTTGCAAAGCTTTTCAAGGCCTTCGTCGGGGACAAATCGGCCAAGGACATTCAAGAAGTACAGCCCATCGTCGATCGGGTCAAGGAGTTGGAGCCGTCCCTCACGGGGTTGACGGCGGACGATTTGCGTGGGCGTTCAAATGCACTCCGCACTCGAATCCGAGACCATGTGGCCGGTGAACAGAAAGAAATTGAAAACCTTCAAGACCAAGCCGCGGCACTTCCGTTGAGCCAATTGGACCAAAAGGAGGCCCTCTTCGAGCAGGTCGATGCCCTTCAGCTCCAAATCAACGAGCGTTTGGAAGAGGTTTTGGAGGAAGTGATGCCTGAGGCGTTTGCCTTGGTCAAGGAGACGGCCCGTCGATTTGCCGCAGAAGGCGAAGTGGAGGTGACCGCCACGGAACTGGACAGGGACATTGCATCGAGCAGGGATGTCGTGCGGGTGGACGGAGACAAGGCCTTTTGGTCCAAGTCGTGGACGGTGGCTGGCACGACAGTGTCTTGGGACATGGTCCACTACGATGTGCAGTTGATCGGTGGGGTGGCCCTGCACCGAGGCAAGGTGGCAGAGATGCAAACGGGAGAGGGCAAGACCCTGGTGGCGACGCTTCCTGTGTTCTTGAATGCACTGGCCGGTCGGGGCGTGCACGTGGTGACGGTCAACGACTACTTGGCGCGTCGAGATGCGGAATGGATGGGTCCCTTGTACGAGTTCCATGGCTTGACCGTGGACTGCGTCGACAAGCACCAGCCCAACAGCGAGTCGCGCAGGGAAGCCTACAAGTGTGACGTCACGTTTGGCACCAACAACGAATTTGGATTCGACTACCTCAGGGACAACATGGCGAATCGGCCCGAGCAATTGGTGCAGCGCAAGCACCACTTTGCGATTGTGGACGAGGTGGACTCCGTGCTGGTGGACGAGGCTCGGACGCCTCTTATCATCAGCGGTCCGACCCCCAAGGGGGACGAGCATGAATTCGACGAGCTGAAGCCCAAGGTGGTGAGCATCGTCAAGGTGCAGCAGAAGGCGGCCCAAGGGTTTTTGTCTGATGCCAAGAAGTACCTCGTGGACGGGGCCTCCAAGCAGGACGTGGAGAAAGGCGGTTTGGCCTTGTTCCGTGCGTTCAGAGCTTTGCCCAAGAGCAAGCCCCTCATCAAGTTTTTGAGCCAAGACGGCATGCGCCAGCAGCTGCTCAAGACGGAAGGCTACTACCTCGCCGACAACCAACGCGAGATGCACAAGGCGGACGAGGAGCTCTTCTTTGTGATCGACGAGAAGCAGAACCAAATCGAGTTGACGGAGAAGGGCATCGAGTATCTCGTGGGCAACATGTCGGACGAGCACTTCTTCACCATGCCCGACCTGGCCACCGAGTTGGTGGGCATTGACAACGGCGAAGGAAGCGACGACCAAAAGCTTGAAAAGAAGCAACAACTCATGCAGGACTACGGCGTCAAGAGCGCCCGCATCCACAGCATGAACCAATTGCTCAAGGCCTACACGCTGTTCGAGAAGGACATCGAGTACGTCGTGATGGAGAACAAGGTGAAGATTGTCGACGAGCAAACCGGCCGCATCATGGATGGCCGACGCTACAGCGACGGACTGCACCAAGCGATTGAGGCGAAGGAGGGGGTGAAGGTGGAGGCGGCCACGCAGACCTATGCCACCGTGACCTTGCAGAACTACTTCCGGATGTACCACAAGTTGGCCGGGATGACTGGAACGGCGGAGACGGAGGCAGGGGAGTTGTGGGAGATCTACGAGTTGGACGTCATGGTGATCCCCACCAACCGTCCCATTGCACGTGCGGACAAAGACGACCTCGTCTACAAGACCAAGCGGGAAAAACTCAATGCGGTCATCGAAGACGTGGTGGAGTTGAGCAACCAGGGCCGTCCCGTCCTCGTGGGCACGACGACGGTCGAAATCAGCGAGCTGCTGTCGAAGATGCTAGGCATGCGCAGCATCAAGCACCAGGTCTTGAACGCGAAGATGCACCAGCGCGAGGCGGAAGTGGTCGCGGAGGCGGGCAAGCCCGGCACGGTGACCATCGCCACCAACATGGCCGGCCGAGGCACCGACATCAAGTTGTCCAAGGAAGTCAAGGACTCGGGGGGACTCGCCATTGTGGGCACGGAGCGCCACGACAGCCGCCGCGTCGACCGCCAGCTTCGTGGCCGTTCAGGCCGTCAAGGGGACCCAGGGTCAAGCCAATTCTACGTCAGCTTGGAGGACGACCTCATGCGGCTGTTTGGCTCCGAGCGCGTCAGCAAGATGATGGACCGCATGGGCCACCAAGAAGGGGAAGTCATCCAAGCAGGGATGATCACCAAGAGCATCGAGCGCGCCCAGAAGAAGGTCGAGGAAAACAACTTTGGCATCCGCAAGCGCTTGCTGGAGTACGACGACGTGATGAACGCGCAGCGCGAGGTCATTTACAAGCGTCGCCGGAACGCCCTTTATGGCGACCGCATCCGTACAGACATTGCCAACATGTTCTACGAACTCGTGGAGGCCCATGTCTTGTCCACGCACCCAGACAAAGACTTCGAAGGCTACCGTATGGCCTTGCTCGCGGACTTTGGCATCGAGCCTCCTTTGGATGCCGAGGCCTTTGCCACCGGCAAGCCCGAGGACATTGCCCACCAAACCTACCTGCGTGCCGAAGAGTTGTACCAGGCCAAGCTCGCGGACCTCGCCCAGCGCGCCCATCCGGTCATCCAACGCGTCCACGACGACCCCAAGAACGATTACAAGAACATCTTGGTGCCGTTCAGCGACGGCCGCAAGACCCTCCAGATTGGGGCGGACATCGAGCAGAGCGTGCTCACCGAGGGCAAAAGCGTCCTCGACACGGTGGAAAAGGCCGTCGTGCTCGCCATCATCGACCAGCACTGGAAGGAACACCTTCGCGACATGGACGACCTTCGCAGCAATGTGCAGCACGCGCGTTTCGAGCAGAAGGACCCGCTCCTCATCTACAAGTTTGAGTCGTACGAGCTGTTCCAGAAGCTGGTCCAAAAGGTGAACGCCCAGGTCGCATCCTTCTTGATGAAGTGCACCATCCCCACAGGCGCTGCGACCCAACCGGCACGCCAAGCGCAACGCCCTTCCTCCTCCCCCCGCGTGCAAACCCAAAAAGCCGGGGTGCAGAACACGGCGGAGCAGGGATCAGCGGCGAGGGCCGCGGCCCAGCAAGGGGGCATGGCAGGCCGTCCTGGCGCCATCGCTCCTGGACGCATGCCGCAGCAGCGCGCCCCGCGCCCCGCTCCGGTGGCCCCAATTCGTGCGGAGAAGAAGATCGGCCGCAACGAGATGGTCACCATCCGCAAGGGCGACGAGGTTCAAACCCTCAAGTACAAGAAAGCAGAGCCACTGCTCGGCCAAGGCTGGCAGTTGCAGGACTCCTGAGTCGGTCTGATTGGCTTCTGTTGACCCTCAGTTCCTGGTTTTGGGCCCAAAGGCCAAATCTCCCGCATCGCCCAACCCCGGCACGATGTACCCTTGGCCATTGAGTTCGGGATCGACCCCGCCCAAGATGAACTGCGTGCCCGACGGCAAGGCTTCCTGGGCATGGGCCAGGCCCTCTTCGCTGGCGATGGCGGCCAGGACAAACAGCGAACCTGGGGTGCCCGTTTCGCATAGGGCCTCATAGGCCGCCACAAGGGAGGCTCCCGTGGCGAGCATGGGGTCGACCAGCACCAGTGGACGTCCTTCCATTTGCGGCGCCCCCAGGTATTCGATTTCGATGTCGAACCCTTCCTCGTGGTGCTTGCGGTAGGCGGAGACAAACGCGGCATCGGCTTGGTCCCAAACGTCCGTGACGCCCTGGTGGAGAGGCAGGGAAGCCCGAAGGATGCACGCCAACACGGGCTGCGGTCCGGGGACCTGTTCCACGGCCAATCCGAGGGGCGTGGTGCAGGCGGCTTCTTGCTGCGGCCAAACGTGGGCCATGGCGCTGCCGAGCTCGCGCCCCATGCGCTGCATGTTCCAACGAAAGGCGGCTTTGTCGGTGTGCCGAGAGGCATCCCGGAGGTTCAAGAGGAGCTGGCCGGCGATGCCTGGCGTTCGGTTCAAAATGCGTGGGGTGGGATCGGGCATGGACCGAAAGTACGCAGAGGTTGCAGGGAATGATGTAGTTTGGGCAACCATTGGAAGAACCCTTGGGAAAATGACTCCCTGCCTCTCTTTCATCGCCTCACCTTGCCTTCATGAACACGTCTTTTTCGCCCCTCGACTACGCGATTTTCATTGGATATGCCCTGCTGATTTTGGGCGTGGGACTTTGGGTCTCCCGCACCAAAGATGGCCAAGAGAAAAGTGCCGAGGACTATTTCCTTGCCAGCAAAAGCCTTCCATGGTGGGCGATCGGCGCCAGCTTGATTGCCGCCAACATCAGTGCAGAACAGTTCATCGGGATGTCGGGCAGTGGCTTCACGCTGGGCCTGGCCATCGCCTCTTACGAATGGATGGCGGCCCTGACCTTGTTGGTGGTGGGCAAGTACTTCCTGCCCATCTTCATTGAGAAGGGCTTGTACACCATCCCTGAGTTTGTCGAGAAGCGCTACAGCACCCAACTGAAAACGATTCTGGCGGTCTTCTGGATCGCGCTGTACGTGTTTGTCAACCTGGCCTCGGTCCTCTATCTCGGGTCTTTGGCCTTGGAAACCATCATGGGTGTGCCCATGGTGTACGGCGTCATGGGGCTCGCTCTGTTTGCCGCAGCATACAGCCTGTACGGCGGGCTCAGTGCCGTGTCTTGGACGGACGTGATCCAGGTGGTCTTTTTGGTCATGGGCGGGCTGGTCACGACCTACCTGGCTTTGGATGCGGTGTCCGGGGGAGCGGGCATGTGGGCTGGGATGCAGGCCATGATGGAGGTCGCCCCAGAGCGCTTTGTGATGATCCTCGAAAAGGGGCATCCCCAATACAACAACCTTCCAGGCATTGGGGTCTTGGTGGGAGGGATGTGGGTGGCCAACCTCTACTACTGGGGATTCAACCAATACATTATCCAGCGGACGCTGGCGGCGAAGTCGTTGAAGGAGGCCCAGCGCGGCATCTTGTTTGCGGCAGTCCTCAAATTGATCCTTCCACTGGTGGTGGTGCTTCCTGGCATCGCGGCCTACGTCATGATCAACGATCCGGCAGTGATGGCGGGACTTGGCGACGGCGCATCCAACAACATGCCCACCCTTGCAGAGGCGGACAAGGCCTACCCATGGCTGCTCCAATTTTTGCCTGCAGGCCTCAAGGGACTTGCCTTTGCGGCCTTGACCGCCGCCATTGTGTCGTCCTTGGCTTCCATGCTCAACTCGACCTCGACCATCTTCACCATGGACATCTACAAGCAGTACATCCGTCCGGATGCCGACGACCGAACCACCGTCAACATGGGCCGTATCTCGGCCACCGTGGCCTTGGTCATCGCCGCCTTCATGGCCCCTTTGCTCGGGGGAATTGACCAAGCCTTCCAATTCATCCAGGAGTACACGGGGGTGGTGAGCCCCGGCATTTTGGCCGTCTTCGTAATGGGCTTGTTTTGGAAAAAGGCCACCAACAAGGGTGCGATTTGGGGCGCCCTGTCCAGCATCCCTGTGGCGATGTACTTCAAGGTCGCGCCCAAGGGCTGGTCGGACAGCGCGCTCTTCCTGGACCTGCCTTTCTTGGACCAAATGGGCTGGACGGCCCTCCTCACCATGGCCATCATTGCTGCAGTGAGCTGGCGAGAAGGCCAGGGCCAGGAGGATGCCAAGGCCATTTCCCTGTCGGGCGAGACCTTCCAAACGGGCCGCCTTTACAATGTGGGGGCGTTCGCCGTCATGATGGTTCTTGTGGCACTCTACGCCATGTTCTGGAGCTGATCCTGCTCAGTCGAAGAGGGAGGCCGCCGGCGATGTCCCCACGTCCACAGGTGCTTGGACGTGCAGTCCGGCGTGCTCCTTGACAAGCGCTGCAAATTGCCGGCACGTCTCGGGGGTATGCACGCTGTCGGGTTGATGCAAGAGCATGTGAAATTCCTGCAAGCCTTCTCGGGCCCACGAGGCGATGTGCTCGGCCCATTGCCGCAGGCGCTCCCGATCTGATGCGTGGCCTTCGTAGCCCCCAAAACGCACCAGCACAAATGGTGCGGTGATCCGCATGTGCAGCGCGTCGCGGCGACCAGCGGTGTCGCTGATGACGGCGCCCATGCCCAATTCGCGGAGCAACGACCAGACGCTTTCTGCCTGGGCGCCGCCCTCGAACCACTCGGGGTGACGGAACTCCACGGCAACCTTCAAGGCCCTCGGCCAAGCCTTCAAATAGTCGACCATGGCGTCGGCATGCTTGGGGGCAAAATGCGGTGGCAGCTGGACGAACGATGGTCCCAAGTGCGGGCCCAAAGCCAACAGTCCTGCGATGAAGTCGTCGGTGGGGCCGTCGCAGTTCTTGAACCGACGGTAGTGGGTGATGATCTGAGGAAATTTGGGGCAAAACCGAAAGTCCTCTGGCATGTGAGAGGCCCACTCGGCCATGCGGTCGGCGGGATGGATGCGGTAATGCGTGGCATTGAATTCCAAGGTGCCAAACTGCCTGCCGTAATGCCCGGGCCAGGTGCGCTGTGGATCTTTCTCAGGATAAACACTGCCTCTCCACGGCTTGATGGTCCACATGGTCCCGCCTGCCCGTACCATAGGCCCCGGTGCACTGCTGTCCATGGCCTCTGAACCGACGCTGCCCTCGGGTTGCACATCGGACCAGCCGTAGCCGTCGGGGGACGCTGGAAGACGCCAATCCAAGGCCTCTGGGGGGTGGTCGAGTTTGCCAAACTTCACAGGACCAATCTACGAACGGCCGTTGCGTCCATGCACCGAACCCATGCGGGGGTGCATCGTTTGGGTTCCACGATGGAAACGTGCATTGTTTTGACCCATGGCGTGGAAGATCACGCGGCTTCCGCCGCTTTGCAGAAGCATGATGGGCTTGGGCTTGTGTTGGCAATGTGGCGTGGCGTTGACGTTGAACGAAGTCGCGGGAATTTGCCCCCCGTGCCGATGGGCTTGGCCGTTGCTTCCCTCGGGACAGGCCTCCCAGGCCCTCGCGGCTTTGCGTTGCGGGGCTCAGGTGTGGGGCTTGGGCTTCCGGCTTTGCGGTGCGCGCGGCACCGACGCTGTGGTGCATCGGATGAAGTACGGGGCCTTCCCGGAAAAGGGCCGCGCTTTGGGCCATTGGATGGCCCAAGACTGGCCTGCCCCTCCGCCGGGCTCGGTCTTGGTGCCCGTTCCCTTGCATTGGCGACGGCGCGCCCGCCGGGGGTTCAATCCTTCAATGGCCCTTGCCGAGGGGCTGGCCAGCGTGTGGAGCCTTCCCATTCACGACAAGGCGCTGCGAAGGGTTCAGCACCTCCCTTCCTTGACGGCCTCCACACGCGCGGCCCGCCTGAGCGTCCTCGAAGGGACGTATGCGGCCACTCCAGTGGACGATGATGGCCCCCAGAAGGTGGTGTTGGTGGACGATGTGTTGACCACAGGCGCCACCTTTCGAATGTGCCGTCGGGCGCTTGAAAAGGAGGGTCATGAGGTGTTGGGGGGCGTGTGGTTGGGCTTGGCATAGGCTGCACGAAAGGCTTACTTTTGGACCGTGGCAAACGACCTTCCCATCGACATGGCACAGCCCCGCTTCAGGCGGCTTGGCCAACTCCAGGCACCCTTGAGGGCGTTGCTTGAGGGCGAGCCCTCTGGGTGGGCGAACCTGAGCAACGCTTGTGCCGCGGTGCATTCCGCCGCGGGGTGGCATTGGGTAGGGTTCTACTTGGTGGATGCCGTGGAGGACAACCTTGTGCTCGGGCCCTTCCAGGGACCTGTCGCCTGCACCCGATTGCACCGAGGCAAAGGCGTCTGTGCAGCAGCTTGGGAATCCGGAACCATACAAGTGGTCACAGACGTGCATGCGTTTCCCGGTCATGTGGCGTGCAGTTCTTCCAGCATGAGCGAATTGGTGCTGCCTGTGCGCAACGGCCTTGGAGAAGTTGTCGCCGTTTGGGATTTGGACAGCGCAGAACCTGCAGATTTTGGGCCGGAGGATGTCCAGGCCATGGAGGCTTTGACAGCCATGCTGGAGGAGAGGTGGTCAACGTGGAGATGGTCATGAAAGCATTCCCACACGGAAAGGGCAAGATGGGCGCACTGGCCCTGCTGTGGTTTGTGGCGGCAGGATGCGCCCAAGTTGGGAGTCCCTCAGGGGGTCCCAAGGATGAAACACCCCCCAAGTGGACGTCATCGGTTCCAGAAGTGGGGGCCGTGGAAGTCCGGCCCCAGGCCATCAGCTTCATCTTTGACGAATACGTCAAAGCCCCACAATGGCGCTCCCAATTGTTGGTGAGTCCCCCATTGGGTGCCGGGATGGAGCTCGAGGTGAGGGGCCGCGAAGTGATTCTGAGCTGGGACGATTCGCTGGCCCAAGACGTGACGTATGTCTTCCAATTTGGGGACGCCGTGGTCGACGTCAACGAAGGCAACCCAGCCCAAAACCTTCTTCATGCTTTTTCCACGGGGACAGAGCTGGACACGTTGTCTGTTCGAGGCCAGGTGAGGGATGCCTTGACGGGTCAACCACTCGATGGGTTCCGCGTGCTTTTGTACCCCGATGCATGGCCGGTGGACAGCCTGTTGGCAGGGGCATTGCCAAGCTACGTGGCCACCACCGATGGCGAAGGTCGGTTCGAGGCGGCTTACCTGCCCCAGGGCGGCTTCCGGGTGCTGGCCGTGGAGGATGACAACCGAAACTACGCTTGGGACGCTGGGGAAATGGTTGCTGTGGGTCCAGCCTCTGCCAAGTCCCAAGACACAACGCTTTGGGACTTGAAGGCCAGCCCAACGAGAGCGCCTTCCGCTCCTTACCTCTCTGAGGCCCGGCGTGACACCTTGGGTTGGGCCCGCTGGAAACTCAGTGAGCCTTGGGTCCAAGGGGACTCGTTGTCCTGGGCGTTGACGGACAGCATGCCCGGCACGAGGGAGGCAAATGAGTACTCCTTGCAAGGGGTGCGAGGGGGTGTGGTGCGCGCAGCAGGATGGACGGAACGCTTCGACAGCTTGGCCTTGCAAATGGTCTGGCATCACAAGGCGCCATGGGGAGAAGCAGTGGGTTGGACGGACACCCTCGATGTGCCTCGCCCGCGCGTGGTCGCCTTGGACTCCCTTTCCTTACTGGACAAACCCATGGGGTCATTGCTCCCAAGAGAATCCGGCACCGTGGTCTTGTCTGCACCTGTGCAGATCTTGGACACTTCCCGTTGGCGATTGGCTGTGGACAGTGTGCCAGTGACGCCTGTGGTGCAGTGGGATCCGCCTTCTACGGAATGGTCACTCGCTGCTGGTTGCGCCAAAGGATCCCAGGTGGAGTGGACGTTTTTGCCTGGCGTAGCCCAGCGCCTGTCATCCCTTGAATGGTGGCCGCGTGACACCTTGACCCTCACATGGCAATTGTCCCAGGAAGAGGATCTGGCCACGTGGGTGCTCTCCCTTGAAGGGGTGCGATGTCCCGGGCAGTTGGAACTGACCAATGCCAAAGGAAACCGCTTGGATTTGGTCGATGTGGCCGTGGACACTTTGCTGCGGTGGCCGTCGCTTGCCCCAGGCCAAGTGCAAGCCACGTGGTGGAGCGACCCCGTAGGCGATGGGGTGTGGCGTTCTGTCGATGTGGAGGCTTGGACCCCACCTGAGCCGGTGGCCAAGAGTGAGGCTGTTGAGCTCCGCGCCAATTGGTTGGTGGAAACGACCTGGTTGTTGGACAGCGTTTGGTGCCTTGGGCCTTGAACCGGCTGCCTTGGTGGGCCTCAGCCGTTGACGTCGAGGAACCTTTTGACAGCACCCAATGAACCAAACACGACGAGGGTGTCCGTGGCTTCAATGGTGGTGTCGGGGCGAGGTACACCCAAGATGTGTTCGCGCATGCAGGGCGAACCGTCGTCGCCGACTTCTTCAAATTCACGTCGGATGGTGATCAGCCGCAGTTCATAGCGGTTGGCCAATTCCAAATCCTGCAATTGGCGACCGTGACAAGCTTGTGGGGCTTTGAGTTCGGCAATCTCATAGTCGTCGGGCAACGTCAGAAAGCCCCGGATGTTGGGGTTGATGAGGCGCTCGCTCACCACTTCCGCCACTTCGCTTTCAGGACTGAGGATTTCAGTGACCCCCAAACTGGTCAAGATGCGCTCTTGGTTGGCGTCGTTGGCGCGCACAATCACACGAGGGATGCCAAGGTCCAGGAGGTTGAGGGTGGTGAGAACGGTGGCTTCGAAGTTCTCGCCAATGGCGACCACGGCTGCGTCGAGGTCCTCGACGTGCTGGGCCATCAAGGCCTTTTTGTCGGTGGCGTCCAAGGTGACCGCGAGGGCCACATCTTCCTTGAGCAACTCTGCCCGGTCCGCCTTGGCGTCGAACGTGAAAACTTCAGCGCCTCTCCTTGCGAGGGAAAGGGCGATTTGGGTGCCGTAGCGCCCAGCGCCAAAAACGGCAAATCTTGAACGTGCCATGGTGCAAAGGACGACACAAATCGCCTTTCCGCCGTCAAGCTTTTGGGCCGAGTTCTTCGAGGCCTGCTTTCAGCACGTGCCCAAACCTCACAATGTCCTCAAAGGAGTTGTACATCGGCACGGGTGCCATGCGAATCACTGCGGGCTCCCTCCAATCCACCACGACCCCATGGGCCATGAGGTGGTCAAACAGCTCCCGCCCATGCCCATGTGCCACGATGCTCAATTGGCACCCACGTGCTTCTGGATCTCTTGGGGTCAGGATTTCGAGGGAGGTGCCAGTCACCTCGGCGACGGCATCCACCACTTCTTCAAGAAATGCTGTGAGCCGCAGGGAGCGTTCGCGCAAAGCGGACATGCCCACCGACAGGAACAAGTCCAGTGCGACTTTGTGGACCGCCATGTTCAGGACTGGGGCATTGCTCATTTGCCATGCTTCGGCACTTGGCATAGGCACGAAGTCGGGGGCCATCTTGAACCGGCTCTCGGCATCATGTCCCCACCAACCTTCGAGACGTTGCATCGCGGTGCCAAGGCCTTGGGCATCTCGCACGTGACGTTCGTGGATGAACACTCCTGACACGGCTCCTGGTCCGGAGTTCAGGTACTTGTAGCTGCACCAACAAGCGTAGTCCACCTTCCAGTTGTGCAGCTCCAGGGGAACATTCCCAATGGTATGTGCGAGGTCAAAACCACAGGTGGCGCCCACCTTGTGTGCAGCTCGGGCAATTCCCTCCATGTCGTGAAGTTGCCCCGTATAGTAGTTGACGCCGCCAATCATTACGGTGGCCAAGGCGTCGCCTGTCTCTTGGATTGCCGCCACGATGTCCTCCGTCCGCAAGTGATGTTCTCCTTCCCTTGGGGCCACCTCCACCAAGTCGGTTGCTGGGTTGCCTCCATGCAGCTTGATTTGGCTGCACAACGCGTACCGGTCGCTGGGAAAGGCCTTGGCTTCGCACAAAATTTTGGTGCGTCCTGCTTTGGGGTTGTAGAAGCTGATGAGCAGCAAATGCAGGTTCACCGTCAGGCCATTCATCGCCACCACCTCATGCGGCTTTGCACCGGTCAAATGGGTGAGTCCGTCCACAAATCGATCGTGGTAGTTGACCCATGGATGTTGTCCATGAAAATGTCCTTCCACCCCGAGACGCGCCCAATCGTCGAGCTCCACTTGCAATGCCTTTGCCGCCGCTTTGGGCTGAAGGCCGAGGCTGTTGCCCGTGAAGTACATGGCATCTTGGCCACCGTGTTGGG
>JBELJW010000208.1:0-3327 GCA_042089975.1 Flavobacteriales bacterium
GCAACAAGACGGCTTGCCCAAACCTCAAAGGGTGGTCAGCCAAAAGGAGGTGCTTGAAGCGCGTGAACTTGTCCGTTCCATTTACATGGATGAAAAAATCGAGCGGTACATCGTGGACCTCGTGTTCGCCACCAGGAACCCTGAAGATTGCGGGTTGGGACACCTTCAAAACCTCATTGCCTTTGGTGCTTCCCCCCGGGCCAGCATTGGTTTGGGCATGGCGTCCAAGGCCCATGCCTTCCTGCAGCATCGCGGGTTTGTCACCCCAGAAGATGTGCGCGCCGTGGCCATGGATGTCATGAGACACCGCATCGGAACAACGTTTGAGGCCGAAGCTGAAAACATCAGCTCGGAACAAATCCTGACTGAATTGATGGACCACGTCGAGGTCCCTTGACCTTTGATCCCCAGTCATGGATGCGGCAGAATTGTTGAAGCGAGTGCAACAGGTGGACATTTCCACCCGGAGCCTGAGTGACCGAATCTTTTCAGGAGAATACCAAAGTGCGTTCAAGGGACGCGGCATGGCTTTCGCGGAAAACCGTGAGTACCAAGCTGGCGATGAGGTACGGACCATCGACTGGAACGTGACTGCCCGTACAGGAACACCCCATGTGAAAGTGTTCGAGGAGGAACGTGAATTGACCGTTTTTCTCCTGATCGACGTCAGCGCCTCGGTCCAAGGTGGGACAAGGGAACGGACCCAAATGGATTTGATTTCTGAATTGTCCGCCATCCTGGCTTTCAGCGCCATTGGCAACAGCGACAAGGTGGGGGCCGTGTTGTTTTCCGATCGGATTGAAAAGTACATCCCTCCGGGAAAGGGAAGATCCCACGTGCTCCGCATGGTTCGCGACATCTTGGATTGTCGTCCGCAAGGACAAGGCAGCGACGTTGCCAAAGCGTTGCAACACTTCATCACCGCCATGCGAAAGCGGACAGTTGCATTTCTCATCTCAGACTTCAAAGGCGTCGAAGCCGACGGCAACCTTGAGACCCTCCTGCGAAGAGCAGGCCGCCGCCATGACTTGGTGGCCCTTCACACCGACGACCCCCTCAACAGGAACATGCCTTCCCTGGGTTGGGTCCAAATGGAAGACCCAGAAACAGGCACGTGGCGCTGGCGCAACACCTCGTCGCGCGTCTTTCAAAAATCGTGGGAAAAGAACAGCCTGCTTCACCGGCAAGAAGTGGCCAAAATCACGGCCAAAGCCGGGATTGACTGCGCCCATTTGAGCACCGAATCATCCATCGTTCCACCATTGTTGAAGTTGTTCCATGGACGTGCGTAAGGCCCTTTCAACGGCACCCTTGTGCTTGGCATTGGGCGCAGTGCTCCAAGGCCAAGTCGAATGGCAGGCGGACACCACCACCCTCCAATGGGGGGAGCGTATGACCCTGACCGCCGAATGGCTTCTCACCATCGAAGAGCTCACCAACGGCGTCGCCGACAGCACCGCTTGGCCCGCTTGGTCCGACACCACAGCTGGTGGTTTTGAGATTTTGTCTTCCAGTGTCATCGACACGCTTGCAGCTCCTGAAGGTTCCTTCGGCGACGTCCTTTTGCGCAAGGAATGGGTGGTCACCAGTTGGGATTCGGGATGGGTGGTCTTGCCGCCCGTGGCCTTTGGCGACATGGCAACCGAGCCCATCCGCGTGGAGGTGATCGCTCCCCAATTGGACGCGGATGCCACCCCCTCTCCTCCCAAAAGCATCGTGGCCTTCGAATGGACCCTATGGGAACAATTTTTGCGCCACAAGAATGAATGGGCACTTCTCGCTTTGCTTCTTTTGGCCCTGGTTGCAGGACGCTGGCTTTGGAGACGTCGACCCGTTCCTGAACAAGACCAGCCCTCTGAAGGGCCCATCGTTCCCGCACGTCCTGCCCATGAAGTGGCCCTCGAAGCCTTGAGGTCATTGCTGAAGGAAGAAAGGTGGACCCGTGGAGAAGCAAAGGAAGTCCAAGCCCAAGCCTCGTTGGTCCTGCGGCGTTACCTCGAACAACAATTTGGATTGAAGGCCGCGGAACGTACCACTTCAGAAATTCAAGCGATGTTGGGCGCTTCGAGTGTGCCTATGGATTGGCACCAACGATTGGTACGTGCTTTGGAACAAGCCGATGTGGTGAAGTTTGCCAAAGGGGACCTGCCCCATTTGACACACAAGGCCACCTTGGAGTCCTACATTGAATTCGTCGAGCACACCTCGAACGTGGATGTCGAACCCTCTTCCCCTCGCCACGATGTCTAAACCCGAATGGACACGACTTGGGGCACAAGCCTTTCCGCACCTCTTGGTTCTTCTTGGGGTTGGAATGGCTTGGGCGGTGTTCCGTTCAGGCGTCGAGTGGACCGAACCATGGGGATGGCTTGGTGCATTGGCCCTTCTGGTGCATCTGGGGCTGATGTTCAGCCCAGGCAGGATCTTTCGCCCCCTTCGCTTGCGGTGGTCGCAGGCCCAGTGGTCCTCCGACGTGCCTGCGCCATCGAATCGGTCGGAAATGATGGCAAACGTCATGCTCGAATGGCCAAGGGCGATGCGCACCATGGCCTTGGCGGCCCTGACGGTGGCCCTGTTCAGGCCCCAAACAGCCTCCACCGTCGAAAACATGACACGGGAAGGCATCGATCTTGTGCTGTCCATGGACTTGAGTGCCTCCATGCTCTCCAAGGATTTCAAGCCCAACCGCCTCGAATCTGCCAAAGAGGTGGCCATGGAATTTGTGGACCGTCGCCCCTTTGACCGCATTGGGGTCGTGGCCTACGAAGGGGAAGCCTTCACACAGGTGCCCATCACAACCGACCACATTGTCGTCAAGAATGGCATCAAGGCTTTGGACACAGGAATGCTCGAAGGTGGGACGGCCATCGGCACGGGGCTCGCAGTGGCCGTGAACCGTTTGAGGACGTCGGAGGCCAAGAGCAAGGTGATCGTGCTGCTCACAGATGGGGAAAACAACGCGGGCCAAATGGAACCCCTCGACGCTGCGCAACTCGCGCGCCTCAACGGCATCCGGGTGTACACTATAGGGGTTGGCACCATCGGCAAAGCAAAGAGCCCTGTGGCCATTCGCGCCAATGGCACCTACCAATACGATTGGGTCGATGTCCGCATCGACGAGCCCTCCTTGCAGCGCATTGCCGAATTGACAGACGGCCGATATTTCCGCGCCACCAACATGAAAAAGCTGAAGGAAATCTACGCGGAGATTGACGCCCTTGAAAAGACGGAATTCAATGTGCTTCGCTACCAGCGCAAAAGCGAAGCAGGCACAACGTGGATTGCCTTGGTCCTTTTTGCCATGGGCATGGAAATGCTGCTCCGTAC
>JBELJW010000209.1:0-3255 GCA_042089975.1 Flavobacteriales bacterium
AACACCCGCCGCCCCATTGCGTGGTACAACGGAACGACCGGGGGAGAAAGGGGCTGTCCTGTGGGGTGGACAAGCAAGGTTTCGACCCGAGGCCCATCCGCAGGCTGCGAAGGGACCTGCGCACTTGTGGACGGACAAAAGAGACAGGCCAGGATCATTCCGGTCCAAAAGCCGCGCGATGCGGTGCCCGATGTACGCCATCTGAAAGTCATGCCCCAAAGTTCGTAGGAAAACCTTTGTCAAATTGACCTTGCGACCGTGGACAAATCGCGCAAGCATTTGCGCCGTTCTTTTGAGTTGTGGGGGTTAACTTTGCGCCCCGAAAACCTTTGGATCATGTCCAAGACCTTGCGAATCAAAAAGGGGGTAGACATCCGGTTGACCGGAACGCCCTCGACCGCGTGCGCCGATGCGCCGCAACCTTCAGTGGTGGCTGTTCAGCCCACCGACTGCCCAGGCCTCATCCCCAAGTTGGTGGTGAAGGAAGGGGCGAGCGTCCAAGCCGGCGATGCACTTTTTCACGACAAAACATTCCCTACAGTGATGTTTGCAAGCCCTGTGTCAGGGACGGTGAAAGAAGTGGTTCGCGGCGCCAAAAGGCGCATTCTGGCGGTGGTTGTGGAAGCCGATGGTGCGAACCAATCGCGTGATTTTGGCCCTTGGAAGGGCGGAGACCGCGAGGCCCTTTTGGCCCGCTTGACCGCGTCAGGCGCTTTCGCTTTTTTCCGCCAGCGCCCGTTTGACGTGCTGGCCAACCCGTCCGACACCCCCCGTGCCATCTATGTGAGCGGCTTCGATTCGTCGCCTTTGGCGGCAGACCCAGCCGTGGTCGTGGATGGAAGACTGGAAGATTTGCAGCGTGGCATCGATGCCTTGGCCATTTTGGCAGGGGACGGTGATGTGCATGTGGGCATCCGTCCAGACCAGAATGAGTTGTCCTCCCTGACCGGATGCAACACAACTTCCTTTTCAGGCCCCCATCCAGCAGGAAATGTCGGTGTTCAAATCCACCACACAGCCCCCATCAACAAGGGCGAAGTGATATGGACCTTGGGCCTTCAGGAGGTGATCAGCATGGGCACCTTGTTGCGCACGGGCCACTACGATGCCACACGTGTCGTTGCAGCTGGAGGGTCGGAAATGACCAACCCTAGGCACCTTCGAACCAAAGCCGGGGCCCAACTTTCGGGCTTGGGTTTGGACGTCAAAGAAGGAGCCCGTCTCATCAGTGGCAGCGTCCTCACAGGCACCAACGCCGGACCGCAAGGTTATCTCGGCGCCACGGCCAGCCAAATTGTTGCGCTCCCAGAAGGACATGATCCGAAGTTCATGTTGACAGAAGGATGGCTCAGCCCTGGAATCAACAAGTTCTCAGCGAGCCGTGCGTACCCCACCTGGCTCATGCCCAAGTCCAAAGCGTACACCTTGGACACCAACCAAAACGGAGAAGACCGTGCGTTTGTGGTCAGCGGTCAATACGAAGCGGTCTTTCCCTTCGACATTTTTCCGGTGCACTTGATCAAGAGCATCATGGTCAATGACATCGATGCCATGGAGAAACTCGGCATTTATGAAGTCGCTCCTGAAGATTTCGCCTTGTGCGAATTCGTTTGCACCTCGAAAATCCCTGCCCAGTCCATCGTGAGGGAGGGTTTGGACGCATTGAAAGTGGAACTCGGTTGATCCCCAACAGAAGAAGCAAAGCAAGATGAAAGCCATTCACAACCTCATCCAATCCATCAAGCCTCACTTTGAAGACGGCGGCAAGTTGTCGCGCTTCTGGGTGGTCTTTGATTCCTTGGAAACCTTCGCCTTCACCCCTGGGCACGTGACTTCCTCTGGGGCCCACCTGCGCGACAGCATCGACCTGAAGCGCACCATGTTCTTGGTGATTGTGGCCATGGTGCCATGCCTTTTGTTTGGCATGTGGAACATAGGCCACCAGTACCACTTGAGCTTGGGTCAGTCCAGCGATCTCCTCGCCAACGTCATGGTGGGGGCATGGAAGGTCATTCCCCTCATTGTCGTCAGTTACGGCGTGGGCTTGGGCATCGAGTTTTTGTTCGCCGGCATGCGCGGGCACAGCATCAATGAAGGGTATTTGGTGTCAGGGATGTTGATTCCCTTGATCATGCCCGTCGACGTTCCTCTGTGGATGTTGGCCTTGGCGGTGGCCTTCTCCGTGGTGGTGGCCAAAGAGGTCTTTGGAGGCACTGGCATGAACATTTTGAACGTTGCATTGACGGCCCGGGCCTTTCTGTTTTTTGCCTACCCCAAGCAGTTGAGTGGGGAAATCTGGATCCACGATGTGGCCAGCAGCAAAGCGGGCGGCATGTTGGTCGACGGCTACACTGGAGCGACGGCTTTGGGACACTTGGCAGGGACGGTGGGCACAGCAGCTGCGGACGCCAGCCAAGCCACGATGTCCATGTTCGCCAGCGGAGGGATGTTCTCGTTGGGCAATTGCTTCTTGGGACTCATTCCCGGTTCGGTGGGAGAAACGTCAGCTTTGGCGTGCTTGATTGGCGCCGCCATGTTGATTTGGACGGGCATTGGCAGTTGGAGGGTCATCACGTCCTTCCTCGCAGGTGGATTGGTGATGGGCTTCCTGTTCAATCTCATTGGCGCCAACGCTTACATGACCCTGCCTCCAGTGCACCAAGTAGTGATGGGAGGGTTCATGTTTGGCATGGTCTTCATGGCCACTGACCCTGTGAGCGCAGCCCAAACCAACACCGGCAAACTATGGTATGGATTCTTCGGGGGGCTTTTGAGCATCATGATTCGGGTCTTCAATCCCGCTTATCCAGAGGGGGTGATGATGGCGATCCTGTTCATGAATGTCATGGCCCCACTCATTGACCATTACGTCATTGAGGCCAACATCAAGCGACGTGAAAAGCGACTCACCGCAGCCGTGGCCTAACCCATCCATCGAACGAATAGAACCACAGACTCATGGCGATCAACAAAAATGGAACCGGCTACACGTTTGGCTTTGCCATCGTGATGGTGATTGTGGTAGGGGCTGCTTTGGCAGTTACTTCCATGTCCCTCAAACCCAGGCAGCAAGCCAACGCTGCAGACAAAAAAATGATGGACATCCTCGGGGCGATTCAGGTGGAGTCCACCCGCGACAACGCCAAGGAAATGTTCGCCCAGTACGTGACCACGCGCATCGCCATCGATGCCACAGGAGGTCAAGTGTCTTTGAAGCAGGGCGATGTGGACACCAAAGATTCGACTGACCCCTTC
>JBELJW010000210.1:0-3249 GCA_042089975.1 Flavobacteriales bacterium
GTCCATCTGAAAGTTGGGGTTGCTGCCCTGCGGTTCGCCCAGGAAGCCCACGTTGGCTTCCCCAGGTGCCCATGGAAACCAGTCGTTGAGGTCATCTCCGTTGGGGCTGAAGGCCGTGGGGATCCAAACAATGGGGTCCTCTGTCAGGCACACCCAATTGGAGGCCGCTCCCGGCAGCACTTCGGTCGAATCTGGGAATCCCATGGCAAGGATTCGATAGCAAAAAATGCCGGGCGAATCGAATTCGTCCCCCACTTCATCTTCGTGGGTTTCAGACAATGCGCTCACCGTGGCAAGTGGAGTGCCTTGCACCGCGAGGTCGTTGGTTTGTTTGCGCAAAACCTCGTAGCGCTCCAAACCGTTGTCGAACCCTGAGTAGGGCGTCCACACCAAGCTGTTTTCAAAGAAGCCAGGGGTGGTGCTTTGGAAGCCTCTCAGCAGCATGGTTCCTGCTTCTTGGGATTGCGCCACCACGGCCTCGCATCCATTGTAGGCCACAGCGCGGTAGCGGTAGGCGTATTCGTCGGTGTTCAGTTCGGTGTCCACATGGCTGACGGGAAAGCCCAAACTCGATGGGTAACGCGGCGTCAAGGGGATCCAAGAGCTGTCGCTGTCGTTCCATTTTTGGAACTCATACAACGAGACCTCTTCGGCGGTGGGGTCCGTTGAAAGCACCACCTCCACCCGCTGACGGTCGAGCACGGACGCCCGCTGGATTCGCGGTGAGGCCGGAGCGTCGGGGTATTCAAAAGAGACTTCCACCACGTTGGACGCAGCGGTGTGAAGTTCGCTGGTGTTGGCCAACAACCGGTACGCCACGGAGGCTTCGAGCGAGGCGCCTTCGTGGACCATCGATTGACCGGTGCCCGACAAGGTGTCCAAGCTGACCCAAGCCCCGCCATCTTCACTGTATTGGGGAATGAACTCGACCACCTCGCCGGCGATGCCCTGTGGATAGATCCATGCGAGTTGGGCACGGTCGGTGCAAGGGATTTGGGCCGCGGTCAGGAACACTGTCCGCGCGCAGCCTCCCGCACCCGAGGGATTGGGGGTGCCGTCGTCGTCGATGCAATCGTAGGCGGCCACTTGGTAGCTCTCGGGCTCCGTCCCTGCAATGGAGGTGGTGACAAACAAATTGTCAGCGTTGGGGTTGTCGATGGTTTCTACAATCGCGCCCCCGCCGGAATCGAGGCATTTGTAGATGACGTACCCGAGCGTTTCTGGCTCGGGCTCAAAGTCCCAATAGACATGCGCTTGTCCATTCTCCACATCGACGTGGGTGACGGTGGGCGTCTCTCCACCGACTGTCCCCACGAGGTAGTCCACGATGTTGCTGACATGGATGTCGGTGCCATTTTCTGCAATTTGCCGGACCCTGTAGATCAACTGCTGCGCGCAGGGTCCAGGGTTGTCGGTGTAGAACCCGCCAAAGGGGGAGTCAGGAAATTCAGCCACCAATTCGTACTCGCCTGACGCGCCGTCGAGCCGTTCGAGTTGGAACATGCCGCCAATGCTTCCTGGGGACAGCACGTAGGGGCTGTTCCACGTCAAGTCAAAGGTCCCAGGCAATGCCCCTTCCTGAAGGTCCAAATGGATGGAGCACAAAAAATCTGATTGCTCAGACACCGATTGCACACCGCCTTCCACCGTGACCTGAACCCCCACAAAGCAATGGGCGAATTGGTTGGCATCGTACAGAAAGGACGGCATCACCCATCCTGTGGGAAGCACCAAGTTGCCATTGACGATTTCCGAGGAAATGAGGTGCCATTGGGTCCCCAGTGGATTGAGGTCCATGTCGAACACCTTCACCTCGTTTTGGACAAATTCTTCTGCGCCCACGGGAGAGAACACGTCCCAATACAGCGTCGCATTGCCCGCGGCATTGACATTGTCGATGTGGGTGAAGTTGGGGGGGGACTGCGCGTGCACGTGGTTGCGGGCTCCCATGAAGGAGGCACCCAGCAGCAGGACAAGCACGACACAGCCATTCCATCGCTGGAACATCCGCTTCATGGAACGAGGCTTGGTATGAAAGGTGGCCGTCATGGAAGTGTGGAATGCCGAGGAAGAAGAACGGCGTTTCCCTTGCTAAAGTATGGACGCCGACCCAAGGACATGGGTTGCGTCCCCCGTGTTGCTCACATGGGAGTGTGGGCGACGCTGCGGACGGCATGGCCCATGGCCCTCAAGCTTTTGCCTCGGGGTTCTTGTACCGCTCTGACCCACCGTAGCCGTACCCGTAGCCGTAGTCGGCGCTGTAGGCGGCGTACCCGTACTTCGTGGCATAGCGGTTGTAGTACCGTGCCCAGCGTTTGGACCTGACACCGTTCAGCACAAAGGAGGCATGCGACAAATTGTTCTGCTCCAACAAGTCTTCGAGATGTTGCACGCCACGCCTGGACGATTTGGACACATTGGTCACGAGCAGTGCGGTGTCGACGTGTTGCATCAACACGAGGGCGTCGCTGATCAGTGAAATCGGTGGGGTGTCGAGGATCACAAAGTCGTAGTTCTTTTTCAAGGCGGCGATGCTCTCGGTCATCCGTTCGCTCAAAATCAAGTCGGACGCGTTGGGCGGCACAGGGCCAGCGGTGATGACATCGAGCGCGTCATACGGGCCTTTTTGGGTCACGTCCGACAAGGTGCCTTGGCCGATCATCACCGTGGATGCCCCGCGATCGTTGGACATCCCCAAGTAGTGATGGATTCTTGGTTTGTGCATGTCAAAGTCCACGAGGGCCACCTTTTTGCCCGCTTTGGCCAAAATGCTTGCCAGGTTGCTCGACACAAAGCTTTTCCCCTCTTGGGGGTGCAACGAAGAGACCAAAATGACGTTGGCGCCTTCTTTGGCGAGCAGGTACTGCAAATTGGTGCGCAGGGCCCTGAACGCCTCCGTCACTGCGCTGCGGCTGTCGGCGCGGCAAGCGATGGGGTCTTGCGCCATCTCAGGGTAGAAAGGGATGCCTCCAATGACAGGGGACTCGACGGCTTCTCGCAGTTCCGACATGGTCTCGAGTCGCTCGAACAACAGCATGCGGGCCACTGCAAGGGCCAAGGCGAGCAGGAGTCCTGCCGCGGTGTAGGTCAGGATGGTGCGCCTCTTGTCAGGCCCCACCATGCCTGCGTAGCGCGCGCGCTCAATCAACGAGGCTTCTGGCGTGATGCTGGCGCGGGCAATGATTGTCGCGGCTTTGCGCTCGAGCAGGTACACAGCGAGTTTTTCGTTGACCCCAAGCTTGCGCTCCA
>JBELJW010000022.1:0-18514 GCA_042089975.1 Flavobacteriales bacterium
ACCCAAGGCACGCATTTCTATGCATTTGTGCATCCAGATGGCACCGTGGAGGATTTGGCCCGTGAGGTTGTGTTGGAGGCAGGTGGTGGAGCGGTTGATTTGGGGTCTTTTTGTTACAACGAGCTGGCACCTTGTCTTGGATGTTTGGACCCCATGGATGTGGCTTACAACCCTTGGGCACAAGAAGGAGGGGAGTGTGAGGGTTTTTCTTTGGCCGGGTGCACCTATCCTTCAGCGACGAACTTTGTCCCCAGCGCCACCTCTGATGATGGCAGTTGCGCTTTTGTGCTTGCTGCGCCTTGCCCAGGAGATTTGGATGAGGACGGCACGGTGGGGATTGGCGATTTGCTCGTTTTGTTGGCCAACATCGGCACTGTTTGCGACTGAACGCCTTGCAGGTGCAGTCAAGGCTCTCCCTCAGGCCCGGAGGGCATCGGGCACCAATGGGTCACATCGTTGAAGAAGTGGTTGCTGTTTCCTTCTCCGGCCCAAAAGTGAAGACCGTGTTTCTTCAACTTGTCAGGCTTGTCTTGGTAAAAGTTCAGGCAAAACCTCAGTACGACCACTTCGCGCAGCTCGAATTCTAGACCTCTTCCAGGCAGAAACACCTTGTTGTCGGGGATGTAGCCAAGCACCCTCTGGTCGTCCTTGGGCAGTTCTTCCTGCACATCGATCCAATGGGCTTTCATGTTCCAGTGAATTGGGGGCGACGCTTGTCCAAGAAAGCTTGCACGCCTTCGGCGTAGTCTTTTGTTTCCGCCGCTTGAAACTGCAGGTCCAATTCCAAGGAGAGTTGATCTTGAAGGCTGTTGCCCATGCTCTCGTGAAGTGCCCGTTTGGTCAAGCCAAGGCCTTTGGTGGGCATCTGGGCCAGGCGCATGGCCAAGGTATGCACTTCCTCCTCCCACTTGTCATCCGCGACTGAACGATGGATCAAGCCCATCTGATGTGCCTCGCTTGCGGTGAGAGGGACGCCCAACATGGTGAGCTCTTTGGCGCGTGCCATGCCCACAAGGCGGGGCAGCCAATAGGTGCCTCCACTGTCGGGAATCAAGCCAATGTTGGCAAAAGCTTGAATGAACTTGGCGGATTCCTTGGCCACGACGAAATCACATGCAAGGGCGATGTTGGCTCCTGCTCCGGCTGCCACCCCATTCACTGCAGCAATGACAGGTTTCTCCATGCTGCAAATGCGACGGATGCTTCGGTTGTAGGTTTCTTCCACAATCACCTTGAACCCAGGGGAGGCTTCGGAAGTCACTTCTTTGAGATCTTGGCCGGCGCAAAACGCCTTGCCTTCTCCTCGGATCACCACACAACGGACAGTCGCGCGTTGGGAGGCTTCGTCCAACGCCGCTTGAAAGGCCCTGCCCATGTCTTGGTTGAAGCTGTTGAAGACTTCTGGGCGGTGGAGGGTCAACGTCAATATGCCGTCTTTCTCTGACGAGACAATGGTGCGGTTCATGCGTTGCAAGGTAACCGGTCACGGGCCAAAAAAAAGCCCAAACCGGTCACGGCTTGGGCTTTCTTTTTCCAATGCTGGCAGAATCACCTGACAATCTGGAACCGTTGTTGATGTTGTCCCTGATCACCCTTCCATTGAAGGATGTACATCCCTGCCGGAAGTCCGGAGAGGTCAAGTTTGATGTCCGATCCTGCATCCAAGTGGGTCAACACAGGCTGGCCTGTGGCGGACCAAATCGTGAAGATCCCTTGACGGTTTGCATGACCATGAATGCGGATGCTTTGGGAAGCGGGGTTGGGGAAGAGGGTCCAATCCCAATCCAAATCGCCAACGTTGTCGACCATGTCAATGTCAAAATCGGCACTGGCCATGCAACCCAAACTGTCCGTCACCGTGACCGTATATGCACCTGCCGCGAGGCTGTCCACAGAGTTGTCTGTGGCAAAGGCCAAAGAGTCACCTTCCATGAACCAGGCAAAAGAAAAGCCTCCTTGTCCACCTGTTGCATCAGGGATGGCAATGTCTCCAGAGGTGACCAAGACCTCCAGTTCCAAGAAAATGCAGGATTCGTCCATGGCAATGGTGGCAAGGCTGTCATAATTGCAAGCCGTGGGGTCAGTGCATCCCAAAACGCCACAAGCAAGGACAGGCATGGGCTCCAATTCGATGGCTCCTTGGGGCATCAGCATTGCATTGTCAAACCCGGCATAGTCGGCAGGGTAGCGGTGTGCGCGAAAGGTGAGGTTTTGGTTGATGGTGGGAAGGGTGCCCTGTTCCACAGGAATCGCTGTTCCGCCGGCATTCACAAAAGGTGTTTTGTAGCGCCACGCCAAGCTCCCTTCAGGTGTGACCTCACGAGTGTCCCCCCACCTGCCGTAGCAGATGAGGCTGTTCCCATTGTCCAATCGCTGAAAGGATGAAAGTCCTGAGGAGTAGATGGAGTCTGACGCAGTGTAGGACCAGTCAAACCCATCGGGGTAGTATTGTCCAGTAGTCTCATCCGCAGCATACGTGTTGTCATAGTCCGTGTACGAAGGGTTGAGGAGGTGCACGGAGCTCAACAACTGGTCTTCCCCTGCAGGCACCCTGTTGTTGAAGACGGCAATTTTCCCAAAGTCAGGATTCCCCAAGGTGATGTGGTCGAAGACCCAGTGGCAGTCGTGTTGGTAGTAAAGCTGTTGGTCCTCTTCAGAGCCCATGCCATATGCTGCTGGGTTGCCCCAACGCCACAAGAGCGTTCCAGGGTCAAAATTGTTGTAATCGATGATCCACAACTCATTGAAGGTGGGGACGCTGACCATCAAATGCCCGAAGTAAGGATTGAAATCAATGGCGTTGATGTGCAGCCAATCGCTCGCCTGTGAGCTGGGCGTACCATGGTTGAGATCGATGAGGGTAGGGTCCTCGCTGACGGTGCCGAAGTTGGCTTTGGTGCTGTCAAAACCCTGCACCAGATGGTCCCATGCATGCCATTCCCAGACGATGTCCGCACTTCCCGAATCATTCGGTGCCAATTCAAGAATCATGTCTGACCAGAGGCCTTCCTCTGGGATGAGCATGGTGTCGCGTCCTGCTGCGAGGGCTTCGTCTGCAGAGAAATGCTCCCATGCAATGGCAAAGACATGTCCATCGTCCTTGACTTCGATGTCATGATGGAAGCGCGCGGTACTGTCGTTCAGGGAATACGACCAAAGAACTTCGTTGTCCCAGGAGCGGCGTTCCACGGTTTGTCCGCCACCACCTGCCCAAATGGCATCGTTCGCAAACAGCTGCGGACGGTAGGTGAAGACCAAGTCTCCATTTTCCTGGAGGTAGGCAACATTCCCAGGCCGAAAGCCTGCATCGTTGGTCCATGTGTGCACGACCTCCCCGCAGAGGTCCAGCAAGTAGACATTGGGTTGATTGTGGGGGTAAAGCAGGGTGTAGCCGTCGTCCACGGCATCGGGGGTGTAAGCCATCGTGCCTATGGTGTTTTGGGCCAATGCAAATTGGGCCAAGCACAATGCGGTCAAGAGAGAAATGTATTTCATAAAAGTGGTATGTAAAATATCAGTTTTGAGGATGAAGTGTAAGATGGGTCAATGTGGGGCCAAAATAAGACGCGCCGAGGTCCTTTGCCAAGTTTGGCTCTCCGGCTGAAAGACCAGTGTCCACAAGCCGCGGGGCAGATGTCCCACTTCCAAAAATGCAATGGACCCAGTGGTGGAGGTGCCAGTCATCACGGCTTGGCCTTGGGCATTGACGAGGGACCAAGTGCCGTCAGATGGAGACTCCCATTGGACCATGTTTCTTGCTGGGTTTGGAAATGGAGCAAGGGAGGGGGCAAGGCCTGCGGCCACAATCGGAGAGATGGCTGAGGTGCTGGAGTCGCTCAAGAGGATGCAGTCCAGGTCGTCAGGACCTTGGACGGGGTCGCCAGGAACCAATTCCTTGCCCTCAAATGCAGGGTGTTCCATGCCGTAGCGGTAGGCCCTGAAAACACTGTTTTGGTTGGGGGTGCTTCCTTGTGGCACAGCTCCAAAATTGCCTTCAGGATTGATGTAATCCCAAACAACACTCCCTTCTTGTGTGACTTCAAAGAGGTGTCCTTCGGCGCCTTCACAGATCAAGTAATTGCCGTTGGGCAGGGGTTGGACCCCGCTGATGTTGGGGCTGAAGAAGGTCGGCGTCTGGACTTCTGGATAGCTCCAATCCAAGGATTCTGGGCCAAAGGGCATGCCTGCCACCCACTCGTAGGCTCCTTCTCCGTTGACTGGTGGAGACCAAACATCGATGGAAGAGCAGTTGCATCCCGGGCGGCCGTCTCCATTGTTGTAGACCACCAAGCTTCCTGCATCAGGGTGTCCCGCCGGAACCCATTGCACATCGTGTTGGCCAAACAACACCTGGTCGTCCGCGTCTCCCAACCCATAGGCGGCCGGGTTGCCAAAACGGTACAGCAAGTCGCCTTGAGCGCCTTGGGCTTCCTCTGTGGTGGTGTTATGGTCCAAGATCCAAACCTCGTTGAACCGGCGCGAGCTGACCGCGATTTGGTCCAAATCGGCATTGTAATTCACAGCGTTGGCGTGCATCCAATCGCCACTGTTGGCCCCTCCTGGGCCACCTCCACCACCCACGGCAGCATGGTTCACATCCAGAAGCTCTGGGTGGTCGGACGGCTCTCCGAAATGGTCCAATGTGGCGTCTGCATTTTGCACCAAGTGGTCCCATGCGTGCCACTCCCAAACCACTTCTCCTCCTGCAGGCAAGGTGGGTTGAATCTCGGTGATCGATTCAGGCCACATCAATTGAGGATTGACCCTTCCTGCGGCTGCGGCTTCCTGTGCGGAGCGAGACTCCCACGCCAAGACCAAGACATGGCCATTGGGCATCCAGGCGACATCGTGGTGGTGGTGCATGCTGTCATTGGCAAAATCCAAGCTCCAGACGAGATCACCTTCCCACGACCGTTGCTCCAGGCGCCCACCCAAACCTCCTCCTGCAAAGGCACCATTGATGCGGCACCCTCGGAGCAGGCTTCCGTCCTCCAAGAGGTAGCATGCGCCTCCACTGTTGTGTTCGGACGACCAACTTTGTACGACTTGACCGCATGCATCAATGAGGTAGGTGTTGCCAGTGCTCATGGGATCGAGCAAGGTGTAGCCAGGCCACGCTTCTTCAGCGTTGACAAAGGTCCCAACGGTTTGGGTTTGGCCCCAGATGCCGCGTGCAACAAAGAGCATTGCAATGGCAAGAAGGTGGGTGGTTGAAGAGTGGGTCATGAGGGCCAAATGTTTTGGATGCGGTTTGCTGGAATGAAAGACGCTTCTTTGGCCCAAACGTTGCATTGCTGCAAGTCCTCAAGGGTCAATCCCAAGTGTTGTGTGGCGTTCTTGCATTCATCCATCAAGGAAATGTCCATCACCCCGGGGTCGTCGGTGTTCAGGGTGGTGCGAACCCCTGCCTCCATCAATGCTTTGAAAGGGTGAGCTTGCAGAGAGGGGACAGCCTGTGTCAGCACATTGCTCCATGGGCATAGTTCCAGTGGAACGGCATCGTCCACGAGTCTGGCCACCACTTCAGGGTCGTGGATGGCTTGGACGCCATGACCGATGCGGTCCGCGCCCAATTCGTCGAGGGCCGCCAAAATGTTCCGTGCTGCGCCTTTCACATTTGGTTCGCCGGCGTGCACTGTGATGCCGAGGCCTTGGGCTTTGGCTTTTTGGAACAATGGGGCAAAGGGAGATGCTGGATAGGCCACCTCGTCGTCCGCGAGGTCCATCCCAACAAAGTGCTGCTTGCGTTCCAAGATCCAATCGCACCACCAAGCATTGTCTTCGACGGATTTGATCCGCTGGAGCAATCCCAAAAGCCCAACGGCCATGGGGTATTGGGCCTCTGCTCGGGCCACGCCGCGCAAAATGGCGTCCAACAAATCGTCGCCGTTCATGTGGGGATGCGCATCCAATAAAAAGGAAGGGGCAAAACGCAGTTCAAGGACCCGGACATTGCTCCCGAGGTACATGTCTTCGCATGTTTCAAACGTCAACTGTTCCACTTTCGCGGCCGAGTCCAACAGGTCCCGTGTGTTGAGGAACTTGTGCAACACCGATGGCAAGTCCGCCATGGGCTCTGTGATCAGAAAGCCCTGCGCAAAGTCGTGGTCAGCCTCCATGGCCATGCCCGCTTCCACCGCCCAGCGCTGAAGTGTTTTCTTCCGAAAGGCCAATTCGAGATGGCAATGAAGTTCCACCTTCGGCAGGTCTTTCAATGCTTGATGTGTCATGCAGCCAAGTTCCGCCAAGACATGTGCCCTTCCAAAACCCACGGGTGTAACTTTGCGCCATGGCCGTTCACATCAAAAACAAGAAAGCGTCTTACACGTATTTCCTAACGGATGATTTCACGGCCGGCCTTGTGCTTTCAGGCTCGGAAATCAAGTCCATCCGGGCGGGCAAGGCAAGCATCGGTGAATCCTACTGTCGCTTCGACCATGGGGAGCTTTGGGTGTTCAACATGTATGTGGCCGAATATGCGAATGCAGGGTACATGCCCCAAGACACGCGCAGGAAGCGAAAGCTTTTGCTGCAAAGGACAGAATTGAAGAAATTGGAAAAGAAGGTGAAAGATGTGGGGGTGACCCTTGTGCCCACCTTGCTTTTTGTGGCAGAGAGTGGCTATGCCAAGTTGCGCTTTTCAGTGGCGAAGGGAAAGAAGTTGCACGACAAGCGACAATCCCTCAAGGACAAGGACCAAGCCCGTGATTTGTCCCGGTTGGTGGATTGATCAGAGGGCGTCCTCTTCTGTGGTTTGCACCACACGGTACTGGTCCACAAAGTCGTCCCAATCCCAAAGGAAGTGCTCCATGACCTCGCGGAGGTTCTTTTGAAGGATGGGGTTGGGGACATTCATGTCGCGGAAGTACGGCTCTTGGTTGGCAATGACACCGTATTTGTAGCAAACGGCGCGTGTCATGGCGGTCAAGGTATTTTTGCTGGGCCGGTTGATTTCCTTCATGAAACTGCGGAACTCCTTGATTTTTCGCGCAAACGAATCCGGGGGGAGTCCGAGCGCAAAGCCAAACTTTGCGCAACACCTTTGGATGATGGCACGGTCCACGCCATGGTCGAAGTGCTTGGGAATGAGGCTGAGGTTGGCCGCGACAACAATCATCAAGAACTTCCCGTAGTCTTCTGTGCTCAGGTGCGGTGGAGTCTCGAATTCAGGGGCCGCATTCAGAAATTCTGCCACTTGAGGCCAGCCGCTTTCCACCGTCTCGAACGAGGTGTTGACGAAAATGTTCGCCACCTGTTCGTCGGTGAGTTTCTTCTTTGATAGCCAGCTGAGTAGTCCCAGGTTCTTCATCCTTGGGATTCAAAGCTAAAGGGTCGTTTTCAGCGTCCGACACGACTTGTCATGAACGCTATCAACAGGGTTTTCCACAAAAAGCGTGCATGGTTGGGCGTAGGAATTACTTTTGCGTCGTGTATCAAAAACTACTGAAACCCTTGTTTTTCCTGATGTCTCCAGAGCGTGCGCACTACGCAGCGATGGACTTGTTGACTGTGGCTTCACGTGTCCCAGGCGTGCCGTTTTGCATGGGACGCTTGTCGCGCAGGCGCAACAAAGGCAAGGGAGTGGAAGTGGCTGGGCTCTTCTTTCCAAACCCAGTGGGATTGGCCGCAGGCTTCGACAAGGATGCCCGTTGGTTGGATGCATTGGCCATGTTGGGTTTTGGATTTGTGGAAATTGGAACCCTCACCCCACGCGCACAATCAGGCAATCCCAAGCCGCGACTGTTTCGTTTGCTCGCCGACCAGGGCATCCTCAACCGCATGGGCTTCAACAATGATGGACTGGTTCCGGCAACGGGGAGGTTGATCCGTCGCCCCAAAGGATTGGTGGTGGGAGGAAACATCGGGAAGAACAAGATCACCCCCAATGACAAAGCCGTGGAGGATTACCTCACTTGCGTGGACGCCTTGCATGCCCATGTGGATTATTTCGTAGTCAATGTGAGTTCCCCCAACACGCCGGGCCTCAGGGAGTTGCAAGACAAGGAGCCGTTGACGATGCTCCTCCGAGCAGTGGTGAAACGCAACGCAAGTCATCCCGGGGCCCGACCTGTGTTTTTGAAAATTGCCCCAGATTTGACCGACGGTCAGCTCGACGACATTGTGGATATTGTGTTGTCAGAGGGCGTCGATGGGGTGGTGGCCACCAACACCACCATCTCTCGCGAAGGATTGACCACTCCAGAAGAGGAAGTGCAGGCCATGGGTTCAGGCGGAGTCAGTGGCGCACCGCTTCGTCGAAGGGCCACAGAGGTTGTGGCGTATCTCCAGAAAAAGAGCGACGGACAGTTCCCCATCATTGGTGTGGGAGGGATTGATGGTCCTGAGGCGGCAAGTGAAAAAATGGACGCTGGAGCTTGCCTTGTGCAGGTCTATTCAGGCATGATTTACGAAGGCCCGGGCTTGGCCGCGCGCATCGTCAGAGGCATCGCTTGAATCCTCCCTGAGGATTCAGCGGCACAAAGCTTCCCAAGTGGGGGCCGCTTCCCCAAGGCGCACGCCTTTTTCAGTTGACCGGACCGTGCAAGCAGCGTGTTGTGCGTCGTGTTCCAGAAAAAGGATCCACTCTTCTTTGGCAGCCTTGTCCAAGAAGAGTTCCTTCTCTTCAAGGGTGAGCAAAGGTCGCGTGTCGTAGCCCATGACGTAGGCCAATGGGATGTGTCCCGTGCTTGGGAGCAAGTCGGCCATGAAGGCTGTGGTGGTTCCGTTGGGGTGGCGCAGCAGCGGGATCATTTGGCTTTCTGTGTGGCCATCTGCGAAAAAAATATCCCAGCCTTCAATCCCCATGGCGTTGGAGACGGTGCGCCCATGTCTTGGGATCATTTTGAGTTGACCAGATTGGGCGAGCGGGGCCAGATTTTCAGCCAAGAATGAGGCTTTTTCTCTTGGGTTAGGGGCCATGGCCCACTCCCAGTGGTCGGCGTTGGACCAATACGTGGCATTGGGAAAGGTGGGCTCGAGTTGGCCGTTGGGCAGCCTTTCGACGGCACCGCCGACGTGGTCGAAGTGCAGATGGGTGAGAAACACATCTGTGATGTCTTCTCTGGAACAGCCCGCTGAGGCCAATCCTTGGTCCAGGCTGTGGTCCCCGTGGAGGTGGTAATGGCTGAAGAACTTCTCGGATTGTTTCTGACCAATGCCACAATCGATGAGCACCCTTCTGCTGCCGACCTCTACGAGGAGCGACCGCATGGCCCATGTGCAGAGGTTCAAGTTGTCGGCAGGATTGGTGCGGGACCAAAGTTGCTTGGGAACCACCCCAAACATGGCCCCACCATCCAACTTGAAATTTCCTGTATGTACCGTGTGAAAGCGCATGGCCGAAAGGTACCAATGCGTGGATGAGTTCAGTACCTTTGGGTCTAGAATCCCCAACATGCTGCACGCCCTTTCTCCCGTCGATGGCCGTTACCGACGTCACACTGAGCCTCTCGCCAAGTGGCTGTCTGAACAAGGATTGATTCAGCACCGCGTGGAGGTTGAAATTGAGTATTTCTTGCAACTTGTGGCCATGCCTTTGCCGCAATTGGCAGATTTCCCAAAGGAAAAGAAGGAGGCGCTGAGGGAGGTGCATCGGCAGTTTTCTGAGGCCGATGCGCAGTGGGTCAAGGACCAAGAAAAGGTGACCAACCACGACGTCAAAGCTGTGGAGTATTTCGTGAAAGATGCCATGGACCGTTTGGGCGTGGGCCAATGGAAAGAATTTGTCCATTTTGGTTTGACATCACAAGACATCAACAACACTGCCATTCCTTTGTCCCTGAAGCGAGCCACGGAGGAAGTGGTGCTGCCGTTGTTGGAGGCAACGACAAACGATGTCGCAAACTTGGCGAAAGAATGGAAGGACGTTCCCATGCTCGCCAGAACCCACGGGCAACCAGCGTCGCCTGTGACCTTGGGCAAAGAGCTGCAAGTCTTTGTGGACCGATTGAGGGGCCAACGCAAGGCTCTAGATGGGGCCGTGTATGCTGCAAAGTTTGGTGGCGCGACAGGACAATTCAATGCCCACCGCGTGGCGTATCCTGATGTGGACTGGCCCGCTTTTGGCCAGTCCTTCGTCGAAGGCACCCTGGGCCTCACCAGAACGCCTGTGACCACCCAAATCGAACCCTACGACCACTTGGCTGCCTGGTGCGATGCCCTTCGGCGCGTCCATACGGTTTTGATGGATTTGGACAAAGACATGTGGACCTACATCTCCATGGATTACTTCAAGCAAAAGATTGTGGAAGGTGAAGTGGGGTCTTCGGCCATGCCCCACAAAGTCAATCCCATCGACTTTGAAAACAGCGAAGGGAATTTGGGGGTGGCAAATGCCTTGTTGACACATTTTGCGGCCAAACTGCCAGTCTCGCGGCTGCAGCGCGACTTGACGGACAGCACGGTGATGAGGAACCTAGGTGTGCCTTTGGCCCACAGTGTCGTGGCCATGAAAGCCACGCGCAAGGGGCTTGGGAAGTTGGTGTTGAATGGCGACAAGCTGGCCGCCGATCTTGAAGACAATTGGGCGATTGTGGCGGAAGCCATCCAAACCATTCTTCGCCGTGAATCGTACCCCAAACCCTACGAGGCGTTGAAAGCGTTGACCCGCACCAACGGAAAAATCAACCGGGAAGTCATGCATGACTTCATCCAAGGCCTGGACGTCTCGGAGGAAGTCAAGAGAGAATTGGGCAACGTTACGCCAGCGAATTATGTGGGATTCGCTTCTGAACTCGTTCGCGGATGAGGTCCATCAGGACCCTTTTGCCTTTGGTGAAACAACAGCGCGGAAAGGTGCTGGGCATTATGGTGCTCCATGGGTTGAGTGCTGTTCTCTCTTTGTTCACCTTTTTGTCCGTGGTTCCCTTCCTGCGTGTGCTCTTTGGCGGAGTGAAGCCGCCTTCTTCGCCCGTGGAAGGTTCAGGGTGGTTGGCGGCCGTCAACCAGTGGTTTGACGCCATTGTTCAGGTGCAAGGATCCGCCAGGGCATTGGGCATGCTTTGCGCGGCCATGGTGGTGCTGGCGGTGCTGAAAAATGCGGTGCAGTATGCTGCACTTTATGCCATGGCTGGCATTCGCACAGGGGTGAGTCGGGACTTGCGACAGTCCCTCTATGGACGCCTGTTGTCCATGCCCATGGCGTGGTTTACGGAATCGAAGAAGGGGGACGTGATGAGCCGATTCACCCATGATTTGATGGAGGTGGAGCACTCTGTCATCGGGTCGATTGAAGCCATGCTCAAGTCGCCCTTGATGATCTTGGTCAGCTTGGCCACTTTGTTGGTCCTCAGCTGGAAGCTGACGCTCTTTGCGTTCATCCTCTTGCCCGTGACCGGTGTTTTGATCAGCCGTTGGTCCAAGCGGTTGAAGCGCCATGCCCAGCGGGGGAAGGAAGAGCTTGGACAACTTGTTTCAGTGCTCGAAGAATCCTTGGCAGGAATGCGCATTGTCAAGGCCTTCAATGCAGAGCCTTTTTTCAAAGAAGCGTACCAGTTCCGGAACGAGGAACACTTCAGGGCCATGAGGCGCATGCACCGCCGCGAGTCCATGTCGTCCCCGATGAGCGAGGTGGTGTCACTTTCTGTGATGTCCATGTTGCTGGCGTACGGCGGAACGTTGGTCTTGGCCGGCGATTCAGCCTTGTCAGGAGATTGGTTCATCGGTTACTTGGTGGTGTTTTCTCAAATCATCCCGCCGGCACGGTCGCTGTCTGACGGGTACTTCCGCGCGTCCAAAGGCGTGGCTTCCTTGGAGAGGTTGGAGTCCTTGTTTGGTGAAGTGGAGATGGACGAGGCAGGCTTGCTGCAGGAGCTTCCGGCATCCTGGTCTCAAATTTCATTCAGAGGCGTGGAGTACAGTTATCCCGGCCAAAGTGCACCGGCGCTCTCTGGCTTGGACCTGACGCTGAAACGAGGGGAGGTGGTGGCCTTGGTTGGGGCTTCGGGAGCGGGCAAAACCACGGTCGCCCATCTTCTGAGCAAATTTGCCAAGCCCGATCAGGGCCTTGTGTGCATCGATGACCAAGACCTGGGCGAAGTGAGCGGGGCTGCCTGGCGTGACCGCTTGGCAGTCGTGACGCAGGATGCGCTTCTGTTCCATGGCACCATTGCCTCCAACATCGCGCTGGCCGAAGTGCCTGTTGACCGTGACCGACTGCTGTGGGCTGCCCGAGCAGCGCATGTGATGGAATTTGCGGAAGACTTGCCCCTTGGACTGGATTCCGAAGTTGGGGATGGAGGCGGGAAGTTGAGTGGCGGTCAGCGGCAAAGGGTGGCTTTGGCCCGCGCGATTTACCGCCGCGCCGAGGTGTTGATCTTGGACGAGGCCACTTCGGCGCTTGACGCGGCATCAGAATCCATGGTGCAGGATGCCCTTGGCCGTTCCATGGAAGGGATGACAGTGTTGGTCATTGCGCACCGCATGTCGACGATTCGCGATGCCGACCGCATCGTGGTCATGGACCAGGGGCGGGTGGCTGAAGAAGGAACGCATGCGATGCTTTTGTCCTTGGATGGGAAGTACGCAGAACTTCACCACATCCAACAAGGCTGACGGAACCATGTTTGTCTCAGGGTTCACCTTTATCCGTCAGGCCATTCGGTTCGATTACCCAGTCGTGGAGGCCATTGAGAGCATCTTGCCCTTGTGCGATGAAGTGATTGTGGCTGTTGGGAAAGGAACAGATGGAACCCGCGAACTTGTGGAATCGATCAATTCTCCAAAAGTGAAAATCGTGGACACCATTTGGGACGAGACTCTGCGAGAAGGAGGAAGGGTGCTTGCTGCGGAAACAGACAAGGCTTTCGCAGCCATTTCGCCTGATGCAGATTGGGCAGTTTACATCCAAGGGGACGAAGTGATGCATGAAAAGGACCACATGGCGGTTCGTCAAGCCATGCGAAGGCATCTCCATGATGAAGAGGTGGATGGGTTTTTGTTTCCATACAAACATTTTTATGGCTCGTACGATTTTGTGGGGGCATCTGATCGCTGGTATGGACACGAAGTGAGGGTGGTCAGGGCGGAGCCCTCCATTTGTTCCTTTCGAGATGCCCAAGGATTTCGGATTCGGGCCAATGAGCTCTTGCGTGTTGTGGAGCTGGATGCCCACATCCACCATTATGGATGGGTAAAGCCACCGAAGGTCATGCAAGACAAGCAGATTCAATTCAACAAATTGTGGCATGATGACGATTGGGTGCAATCACATTTCGTGGGTCCAGATGCGTTTGTTTACGAGGACCACATCCGTTCCTTGAACCGCTTCGAAGGAAGTCATCCCAAAGTCATGCAACCCAGGGTTGCGGCCATGAACTGGCATTTCAATTTTGACCCTTCTCTCAACACGTGGACGCTGAAGGAACGCTTGAAAGCCCAGCTGAAACGAATCGGCATCAACCCCAATTATGCCAACTACAAGAGGCTTCAGCGGCCTGCCTCCTCTTCATGACGTTCAGAGAAAAAATGAACAGTCTCTTTCGGTTCCGGTGCCCGAGATGTGGCAAGGGAGATTTGTTTGTCGAACCCAATGCCTACCGGTTGAAGAGGGTTGCAGAAATGCACCCCAATTGTTGCGCTTGTGGAGAGGACTTCTCGCGGGAGCCGGGATTTTATTTTGGGGCGGCTTACGTCAGCTACGCCTTGACCGTTGCCCTTTGGGTGGCACTTCTGGTCGCGTTGCTGTGTTTCGATGCCTGGGGGTGGATTGAGTTTGGGATGTTCACCCACGCTGAACTGTATTTGGGCCTAGGCATCACTTTGTTGCTTGGGTTGTTGCCGCTGCTTTATCGCCTCTCGCGCTCCCTCTGGATCGCATTGTTCACCTCGTGAGCATCTCCTAAATACGGGCATGAAAAAAGGGGCCCTCACGTTTGAGGAGCCCCTTCACCAAATCGCCTGATTCGTGCGCTTTGTAAGCGCGGTTAACCAAAACCAAGACCCTATACCCAGCTGAGGAGTAAAAGGTTACAATTGGGTCTAGAAAAAGAGAAGGGAAAGTCGTATTTCCTTGAAAAACAATCTTTTAAGACTGGTTCTTTTTTGGCCTTTCAGCGCGCTTGCGGTCGGCCTCGTCACCTTGGATTCGTATGCTTTCTTCGTGAACGGAGCCAAGGACTTTCCCCAAAAACTCTGTATTGAGTCCGTGATGCTGCGCCCATTCCGTTCTGCTTCGGATGATCTCTCTCCAGCGGGCAACACTCAACAAAGACCACTTGTTTTTCTGCTTCAATGCACCAATCGCACGGGCCAAATCCATGCGCTTGTGCAGCATTTGCATGAGTTGCTCGTCGACGCTGTCGATTTGAAGACGAAGTCCCTCCAAGTCCTCCCTGTCGCTGTGGCTCACGTGATGTGTGACTGGGATTTCAAGGTGATCCAGCATTTGGTGCAGGTCGTCGGGCGTGACTTGTTGTTCTGCATCGCTGAGTGCTTGAGAGGGCTCAAGATGAGATTCAATCATCAGCCCTTCCATGCCAAGATTCATCGCACGTTGTGAGACGTCTCGAAGTTTGTCCGGATTCCCTGTGATGTGCGAGGGGTCACAGAACATGGGGATATCTGGCATTTCGGACCGCAAGGCAATCGGGATTTCCCACATTGGGGCGTTCCTGAACTCACTGGTGCCGTAACTGGAGAACCCCCTGTGCAGGGCACAAACTTCGCCTTTGGTGGTGCGGGCAACCCGTTCAATCGCCCCCATCCAAAGCTTGAGGTCCGCATGCATTGGGTTCTTGACCATCACAAGAAGGTCGGTCCCTTGCAAGGCTTCGGCCAATGCTTGCACAGCAAAAGGACTCACCGTCGTACGCGCACCAATCCAAATGGCCTTCATCCCGGCTTTCAAAACCGACTCCACATGTTCCGGTGTCGCCACCTCAGTTATGGCTGTCAATCCGGTGGCCTTTTGGGCCTCCATCAGCCAAGGCAAAGCACGTTCTCCGAGACCTTCAAAGGCATTGGGACGCGTCCGTGGTTTCCACAGTCCGGCGCGGAAGAAGCTCACATTTCCCGATGTGGCCAAGAGGTTGGCCGTTTCGAGGACTTGGGTTCGGGATTCCGCGCTGCAAGGCCCCGCAATGACCACAGGACGCTGCCTTCCCTGAAAGGAAAGCACAGAGGAGGTGGGTTTCATTTGGTTGCCTTGGACCATGGTCAAAAATAAGCCCACATGCCGTCCTGTGGGTTCAGGTGGGGGTTCTTCGGCAAAAGCGAGGGCACAAAAAACCCCAGCACGAGGCTGGGGCTGTTTTTGTACCCAGAACTGGACTCGAACCAGCACGCCCGAAGGCACAGCCGCCTGAAGACTGCGCGTCTACCAATTTCGCCACCTGGGTCAACGTGGGCGTCAAAGGTAGAGAAAGTCTAGGCAAAAATCGGTGTCAAGAAACGGTGCTCGGACAGACAAAATCCGTCTTGGGCACGTTGGTTTCTGCGATGGCTTCGTAGCCCCCAAGCACGTCAATGGCTTGATGGTATCCACGTGCTTTGAGCAAGGAATGGGCGATCAAGCTTCTGTAACCGCCTGCACAGTGGATGTAGAAAGGCTCGTCCTTGGGCAATTGGTGCATGTTTTGGACAAGGGAAGCCAAGCTGATGTGCATGGCGCCGTCAACGTGCTCTGCCGCAAACTCCCCGTCTTTCCTTACGTCCAGCACGCAAACCCTCGGATGGTTTTGCCGCACTGCGGCAAAGGCTTCTGCATCCACGGCCTCGATGTGGTCGGTTTCTTTTCCCGCTTTCACCCATGCGTCGAGGCCCCCCTCCAGATGGCCCAAAGTGTTGTCGAAGCCCACACGTGAAAGACGGGTCACCGCTTCGTCGACTTGGGCTTGGTCGTCGCCCACCAAGAGGATGGGCTGCTTGACGTCCACGATCATGGCGCCCACCCATGGTGCGAAGTTGCCGTCCAGACCGATGAACGTGGACCTTGGGATGTGTTGACCAATGAATGCCTCTGTGGATCGGATGTCCAGCACCACAGCTCCTGTTTCGTTGGCGGCCAATTCAAACGCAGCGGGGTCCAATCCCTTGCCACCGCGCCTTTGCACTTCTTCGAAGCTCTCGTACCCCTGTTTGTTCATGGCCACATTCATGGGGAAGTAGCCTGGAGGAGGGAGGAGACCTGTGGTAAGCTCTTTCACGAATTCTTCCTCCGTCATGTCTTCGCGAAGGGCGTAGTTGTTGGCCTTTTGGTCCCCCAAGGTGCCCACGGTTTCAGAACTCATGTTTTTGCCGCAGGCAGATCCTGCCCCGTGCCCAGGATACACGATGGTGCTGTCCGGCAACGGCATGATCTTGGTCCTCAGGCTATGGTAGAGTTGCTTGGCGAGGTCTTCCATGGTCCATTCCCCCTTTTGGGCCAAGTCAGGTCGGCCGACATCCCCTAGAAAGAGCGTGTCCCCTGAAAAAATGGCATGCTCCTTTCCTCTCACATCACGGAGCAAGTAGGTGGTGCTCTCTTGCGTATGCCCAGGAGTGTGAAGCACTTCAATGGAGATGTCACCAATGGCAAAGATTTGCCCGTCCTGCGCCACCGTGGAATCGAAGGTTGTTTCCGCTTGGGGTCCAAAAACGATGGGCGCCCCTGTGCGCTCTGAGAGGGTGACATGCCCAGAAACAAAATCTGCATGGAAATGAGTTTCGAAAACGTACCGAATGGTTGCGCCGCGGGATTGGGCCAAATCCAGGTAAGGTTGAACCTCTCGCAATGGGTCGATGATGGCGGCTTCTCCATTGCTTTCAATGTAGTAGGCCCCTTGGGCCAAGCAGCCTGTGTAAATCTGTTGAATGTTCATGAGGAAGTCGAAGAAGAGTGTTGTTGGGCCATATTCCTTGCGGCGTCAGGGACGGAGCCTGGCTGGTTGAATTGTTGAACAGCGTGGTCGACACTGATTTGAAAAGACAGCTGATCGGCCATCAACAGGCCATCCTTGGCAAGGACGTCACGAACGGGGCCAATCGCCCCCGAAATGCTCGTTTTCCAGCCATTTTGGTGCCATTGGTTGACCAAAGCCTTGATGGTTTCTCGAGATGTCGCGTCGATGGACGATATGGTGTCCGCCTGGAGCACAATGAGCCGCAAGGCTGGGCCTTTGAGATGCACAAGTCGCTCCATTTCAGATTCAAAATGTGCCCTGTTGGCAAAGGTGAGGGGCCCATCGTAGCGGACGATCAAAATCCTCGGATCTGTTACCGCGTCAGGAAACCGCATGAGGTTGCGGTAGACGCCTTGCAGCTTGCCCAATTCCGCCACGTGGGGTTGTATCATTCGTTGGACCAGGACCCCCAAACCAGCAAGGGCGCCTGTGGCCATCCCCATCGGGAGACTGACCCAGAGTGTGACCAATGCGGTCAAGATCAGGATGCCTGCCTCCAACCGATCTTGTTGCCACAGAACTCGGAGGTACTTGACATCCACCAGTCCCATGACGGCCACCATGATCATGGCTGCCAACACTGCAAAAGGCAGGTGTTGGAAAAGAGGCGTCAAAAAGAGCAACGTCATCCCCACCACGGAAGCAGCCACCCAGGAGGCGGCAGGTGTTTGCGCACCAGAATGGTGGGCCACCGCAGACCTGGAAAACCCGCCTGATGTCGGGTAGCCCTGGAACAAACTGCCAAGCAAGTTGGCCCACCCCAAGGCCTTCAGTTCATCGTTGGGATTCACGTCATTCGGAGTGGAAGTGGCCAAGGCCTTGGTGACCCCCATGGCTTCGACGAAGGACACGAGGGCGAGGGTTGCCGCCATGGGGAGGAGGGTCTCGATTCGCTCCAAGGAAACGCTTGGGACCGAGAAGTTGGGCAATCCTTGTGGGACATTTCCAACCGTCAAAATCCCGGATTCAGACCATGCCCATAACCATGAGCAAAATGTACCTGCCACCAACAACATCAGTGCTGAAGGCCATTGTGGGGCCCACTTTTTCAATCCCCACATCAGCCCAAAACTGGACAGACCCAGCATGGCTGTAGGCATGTGCAAGGACGGAAGGTGGAGCCAAAGCTCCCCCAACAGCACGTGCAGCCGAGCGGTCCGCTCCACAGCAATGCCCAAAAGTGCCGGCAATTGATGCACCCCAATCAGCAACGCGGCTGCGGTCGTGAAGCCGCTGATGACCGGCCGTGAAAGAAAGTGAATGAGAAACCCCATTTTGAGTCGTCCCATGGTCCACTGCATGGTCCCCACCATCAAGGCGAGCAAAAGCGCCCATTGGATGTAGGCATCGCTCCCCACTGCGGCCAATCCCGACAGGCCTGCGGCCACCAAAAGGCTGTCCATCGCCACGGGTCCCACGGCAAGTGACCGGGAGTTTCCAAGAAAACCATACACCAAAGGAGGAACGAGTGCTGCATAAAGGCCGTACACCACGGGCAGACCTGCAATGGTGGCATACGCCATGGCTTGCGGGACCAGAAGGACCCCCACTGTGCAGCCTGCACGCCAATCTCCCTTCCAGTCGGAGCGAGAATACGCTGCAAACCACTGGAGGAATGGCAAGAAATTGGATGGAGC
>JBELJW010000211.1:0-3148 GCA_042089975.1 Flavobacteriales bacterium
CATGCTTCGTCATGTTGGGTTGGACTTCCCTAAGTGTTCTCGGCCAATGTGACGACGTCAATGCCAATGACGTTTGTGACGCAGAGGAAACTGGCTGCACCGTGGAGGTTGCGTGCAACTACGATGCCGAAGTCGTTTTTGAGGACAACGCCTCTTGCGAGTTCTTGAGTTGCCTGTCATTTGGATGCACGGACAGCGGGGCCTGCAACTTCGACAGCAATGCCAACTTCAACGACGGCACCTGTTCCTACCCATCCTTTCCCTATGGCTGCGATGGTGAATGTTTGGAAGATTCGGATGGCGATGGAATCTGTGATGCCTTCGAGACACCTGGCTGCACCAACGCAGAGGCATGCAACTTCAGCTCCGGTGCCACCCAAGAGGATGGATCATGCACTTTTGATTGTCAGGGATGCACTGCCACAGGGGCATGCAACTTCGACCCCGAGGCTTTGATCGACGATGGGTCGTGCGACTACACCAGCTGTTTGTCCTTGGGGTGCACAGAGGAGGCAGCGTGCAATTTTGACCCTGAGGCTGGCTTCAACGACGGCTCATGTGATTTTGACTCTTGTCAGGGCTGCACGAACAGCGACGCTTGCAACTACGACCCATCTTCTTCCCAAGACGATGGGTCTTGCATTTTGGCAGAATTTGCTGTGGATTGCCAGGGCAATTGTCTTTCAGATGCGGACAACGACGGCGTATGCGACGAATTTGAGGTGGGTGGATGTGCCCAAACCTCAGCATGCAACTACAACCCAGAAGCCACAGACGACGACGGTTCTTGCGATTTCTGCAGCTGTGCTGAGGCCGGTGGGATTCAAACCACCTCCTCAACCCCTGGGTACGACATCGAGTTGGAAACCGTGATGGTCCACGACTCCGGTTCGTTGGAGGGAATGACCACCTACAGGGTGTACGTGACCACGGTGAATGCCACCGACGGCCTTTCCGCTGTGGTGGGCGACGATGAATTCCCCTTGTCATTGGCCACGACCACGAGCTTCTACCAAGAACCCATTTTTGGTGGGGCCACCCCCGCCAACAACAGTGCCGCTGCCATGGGACTCCTCCCTGATTTGGCTTATGACAGCTGGGTGACCATCGGTTTGGAAGGCCCATCAACATCTTCAGCGGGCGAGGTGAATGCCTCTCTTTTGTCCGGAGCATGGACTTTGGCCTTCGAGGATGGCGAAAGCTTTTTCGTGGATGACAATCAAGGGTCAGGGTGGTACCTGCTCCCCCCCACAGCCACGAACTCCCTGGCGGGAGATTCGAAGCGCGTGTTGGTGGCCCAACTCACCACCAGCGGGGACCTGAGCGGTTCTTTCAGAGGACAAATTTTCCCCGAAGGCGATCAAGAGAACGACCTTCGTGTGGATCTTTCCTTCTCCACTGGAGGCAGTGCACCGGTGTGTGGCTGCACAGACGAAGAAGCTTCAAACTTCAATTCGGAGGCCACTTTGGACGATGGGTCTTGTGCCTTTGACGTTCTGGGGTGCACCATTGAATTGGCATGCAACTACAACCCAGAAGCAAATGTGAATGACGGATCTTGTGACTTTGTCTCTTGCCTCGCCTTTGGCTGCACAGATGAAGATGCGTGCAACTACGATGCAGAAGCCACTTTTGACGATGGTACCTGCTCCTACCCCTCCTTTCCCTACGATTGCAATGGCGATTGCGTCAACGACGACGACGGAGACGGCACATGCGACGAATTTGAGATTTTTGGATGCACCGACGAACTTGCATGCAACTATGCCTCTGGCGCCACAAATGACGATGGCTTGTGCAACTTCGATTGCTACGGTTGTGCCAACCCCTCGGCCTGCAACTTTGACCCCTCGGCCCTGTTGGACGACGGCAGTTGTGAATTCACGAGCTGCATTGTGATTGGGTGCACCGATCCAGAGGCTTGCAACTACGACAACGAAGCCGAATTCGACAACGGCACTTGCACCTTCATCGTGGAAGGCGACTGCGACTGTGATGGCAACCAACTTGATGCCCTTGGCATTTGTGGAGGCGATTGCGGAGCGGACGACAACACCAACGGTGTTTGTGATGTCGATGAGGTTTTGGGTTGCACCAGTGAGCTGGCATGCAACTACGATGCCACAGCCACGGTGAACGACGGCTCATGTGATTTCATCTCTTGTTTGGCCTTTGGCTGCACCGACGACTCCGCTTGCAACTACGATGCAAGTGCTCAATTTGACGACGGCTCCTGCAGCTACGCCACCTTCCCATACGACTGCGATGGCGCGTGTGTGAATGACGAAGATGGAGATGACATTTGTGATGAATTGGAAATCCCGGGCTGCACAGACAGCGAAGCCTGCAACTACAACCCAGATGCCACAGAAGATGGTGGCAATTGCACTTACGCTGACCCTTACTTGGATTGCGATGCCCAATGCTTGAACGATGGCGATGGAGACGGCATTTGTGATGAACTTGAAGAATTGGGTTGCACGGATCCCTCTGCTTGCAACTACAACAACGTGGCGACAGACGATGACGGCTCATGTGCTTTCCTCGATGCCATTGGGGAATGTGGTGGCGACTGTGCGTCCGATGAGAATGACAATGGTGTTTGTGACGATGCTGAAGTGTCCGGTTGCACCATTTCCGCGGCCTGCAACTACAACAGCGATGCCACTCAGGACGATGGATCCTGTGATTTCTTGTCTTGCATTCCTTTTGGCTGCACGGATGAAGATGCCTGCAATTTTGACCCTTCTGCAGAATATGAAGATGGTACATGTGACTACGCGAACTTCCCGTTGGACTGCCAAGGCAATTGCGTGAATGATTTGGACGGCGATGGTGTTTGCGATGAGTTTGAAATCCCTGGTTGCACCGATGCATCGGCCTGCAACTACAATGATGACGCCACCGACGATGGTGGAAACTGCGTTTATGCTGATGCCTACTTGGATTGCGATGGCAATTGTCTCAACGATGCCAATGGAGACGGCCTTTGTGACGAGTTGGAGCAAGCCGGTTGCACCGATTACAATGCGTGCAACTTTGACCCTTCAGCAACGTTCGACGACGGATCTTGCTTGGTCCTCGATGCCTGCGGCATTTGTGGAGGACCCGGCGACATCTACGAGTGTGGATGTTCTGACATCCCACA
>JBELJW010000212.1:0-3160 GCA_042089975.1 Flavobacteriales bacterium
GAGTATGGCATTGATGTGGACCATGTGTCAGTCCTGGGCGGGTCAGCTGGAGCATCCATGGCCATTGCCATGGGGGCATCGAATGAAGAAGATTACGTGACGGAGATGTCAGTTTTCCAAGACCCGACTCTATCGTCAACCAATCTTGGAGAATCGTTTGAGGTGCAGACGGTATTGGACTTTTGGGGTGGGAGCGGATCCGTGGATGCCTTGACGGCTTTGGATGGGGTACAACGGTTCGATTCGGGTGACGCTCCGCTGATGATTGTTCATGGCACTTCGGACCCTACAGTGGACTACTCTGAAGCCACCTCTCTCAATACAACCTACGATGCCAATGGCAACGCGTGCACTCTGTATCCCATCGAAAACGGAGGTCATGGGATTTGGGGGGCATCAGTCGACGGTGCTCCATTGTGGTCATTGGGCTTTGACTTTATGGTGGAATACCAAGGCTTGACGGTTGAGCCTTGATTCGATTCACTTTGCCAAATCGGGAATGAGTGTTTTCGGCTTCTGTCCTGCTGGGTCCACAAAGTGCGGATTCTTTGTGCCTTCTATGTGTCAGGGTGCGCGGGCTGCAGCCTCCGACGCCATTCACAGGTCTTGATGGGAAAGCACGGTTTGAATGCATTTCACCATCATATAACACATAGAAACACGTTGAATTCCCTTCGATTGACGACCTTTTCGCCATGTGTTCCATCACCGCCCTTTTGAACCGAAACGCGTCCTTCGATACAGACCGCGAGAGGGTTCTCCACGCCTCCCGATGCCAACAACACCGTGGGCCGGACTGGTCCGGAATCCTTGAATTTCCCGAGGCCATTGTAGCCCATGAGCGGCTCGCTATCGTCGACGTACTGAGCGGTGCACAACCCCTCGTCGACCCGGATACTGGAACCGTCCTTGCCGTCAATGGGGAGATCTACAACCATGTGAATCTGAAGACGGGTGGTGCAGAAGCCCCTTGTGGCGATTATCCTTTTCAATCTGGCAGCGACTGCGAGGTCATCCTTGCACTGTATCGGAAGCACGGACGCGATCTCGTCCAACACCTGTCTGGCATGTTTGCCTTCGTCTTGTTCGATCCCCGCGATGCCACTTGGATCATCGCCCGGGACCCTGTCGGCATCATCCCGTTATACCAAGGTATGGACCGACATGGACGAATCTGGGTCGCTTCCGAGATGAAGGCCTTGATGGACGATTGCGACGATGTACGCAACTTTCCTCCCGGTCATATTTGGACCTCCTCCAATGCTGAACCCACCTCATTCTACCAACGCAATTGGATGGAAGGCGAACTGCCAAATCATCCCTACCGTCCAGAAGAGCTCAAAGAAGCCCTCACGACTGCCGTCCGCAGCCATTTGATGGGTGACGTACCCTACGGCGTTCTCCTCTCCGGTGGTTTGGACAGTTCCGTCATCGCTGCCATCGCCATGAAAATCGCCGAAAATCGCATCGACAATGGTGAGCAATCCAAGGCCTGGTGGCCCAGAATCCATAGCTTCTCTATCGGCCTGGAAGGATCCCCCGATCTTGCTGCCGCACAGGAGGTGGCGGACGCAATCGGCACCGTTCATCACGCGTTGAGCTTCACCATCCAGGAGGGGCTCGACGCTCTCAGTGCAGTGATTCGGCACATCGAGACCTACGACGTGACCACCATCCGTGCCTCCACCCCGATGTACCTTATGGCTAGGAAAGTCAAAGCGATGGGCATCAAGATGGTTCTAAGCGGCGAAGGCGCAGACGAGCTTTTCGGCGGTTACCTCTACTTCCATATGGCTCCGGACGAGCGCGAATTCCACGAGGAAACGGTCCGCAAGGTCCTCGGCCTGCACCAATACGATTGTGCACGCGCCAATAAGTCCATGATGGCGTGGGGCGTCGAAGCCCGCGTCCCTTTCCTCGACAGAGAATTCATCGACTACGCCATGACACTCGATCCCAAGTCCAAGATGGGCGGAAAAGGCAGGATCGAGAAGGCCGTCATCCGACAGGCGTTCGAGGGATATCTGCCGGATCACATCCTGAACCGGCAGAAAGAGCAATTCAGCGATGGTGTGGGATACGGTTGGATTGACGGCATTCATACCTACGTCGAAGGCATGGTCAGCGATGGCGAAATGGAACGGGCGACAGTCCGATTTCCCATCAACCCACCGGCCACCAAGGAGGCCTACTTCTACCGAATGCTCTTCGAGGTACACTTTCCAACGGCCGCCGCCGCCTCTACCGTCCCCGGAGGCAAGAGCGTCGCTTGCAGCACTGAGAAAGCCCTAGAATGGGACGAACGCCTACAACAAACCATCGATCCAAGCGGCCGGGCCGTGAATGGTGTGCACAATGACGCGTACTGATTCGCTTCATCGCGACGAAGTTGGGATGAGTTGCCCCCGGTTCCACAAGTAAAGTAGACTTTATACCTGGGATGAATTTGTAAAGCCTACTTGACCAAATCTGGGTTGAGGGTGTTTGGCTTCTGTCCTGCTGGGTCAGCACGTAAAGTTGACATGACACCTGAAGCTCAACAAATGGTTGGACCCCTCAATCGAGTTTTGGAAGCTCATACGTTCCAAGAAGTCTGCGTCATTTGATGCGTCCTTCTTTCTGAAGCCCCAAGATGCCTGTGACACCCCAGAGCCCCAAGCCCCACATCCCCAAATCGAGCATCTCAATGCCTGAATGCATCGCAAAAGCAATCACACCAACCGAGAGGCAAACTGGATTGATATAATGGTAAAAGGTGTCTTTGGTCATTGTTTGTTTCATGGGGTAAAATACTGATTTTCAAGGCAATTGTTTTCAATCACTATTCAGGCGAACATGTACGCTTGCGATGCCCCGACGACATTCAGTAAGGTATGAATCGAAAGGAGACTGCCGAGAGGACAGTCCGTGTCCATGTGACCAAATCGGGATTGATGGTGTTCGGCTTCTGTTCTGCTGGGTCCACCACATCCATTGACGCGCAGGACTGAAGTGGCACGTGTCATGCCTCCAGTTGAACTTTACAGGGCTCGTTTCATTCGGTTCGTAGCTCGTGGCTAAAAACAGTCGAGTTCTGTCGATAAATTACACCCATGTTGTTCACGCAAAACATGCCTTGGCGTTGGCACTCCGTTCCGGGAGGCGCCCCTGTTTGCTAATT
>JBELJW010000213.1:0-3097 GCA_042089975.1 Flavobacteriales bacterium
CATCACCGTCAGCGATGTTTTGGCCGTGCTCAGCGCCTTTGGCGAGAGCTGCTAAGGCGGCGCGCAAGCGAATTCAGTCGATGATTGCGCCTTGGAAGAGGCCTTCTCCGTCGAATTCGAAACGCATGCGCAACTGACTGTATTCTGGCACCAAAGGAAACACCTGCACATTGATGGCGCCTGAGAGTTTGCCAGGCGTGCTCACTTGGAGGAGCAAGACATGCCCGTCTACGGGCGCGCCATTGGTGGCATTTCGCAGCACAAACCATGACCCGCCTGTGTGGGTGTCAATGTCCAGGGTCGTCTCGCCGTCTTTGGTGAAGAAATCGTCCCATGGGTTTCCAGGGTCTTGCACCATGGTAGGGTCCGCAGCCCCTTCGATTCCGCTGGCCCTGGCCCCCGTGCGCAACCCGATGGTGGCGTAGGTGTCATCCTGCATGGTGGGCATCGCGTCAAAGAATTTGGCGTTCATCCCCGTGGCGGACCAACTCCCGTTGTAAGGGCTGTTGAAGACCCCCTTGGGCGCATGAAGGGTCATGGGGTACGTGTCGGTGCCAAACAATGCACTGACGCGGTGCCCTTCTGGCATTTGCAAGTGGATTTCGTAGCGGGAAAGGCCTCTTTGGGTGGCCTCCATCTTCACCACCTCAAGCAAGTAGGCAGGCACGCTGTCGGGTGCAGCGTCATCTTGGCCCCACATAGGTGCAGACATGCCCAAGGTCCAAAAGAAGCAGGCAAAACATTGGATGGCTCTCATCCCACAAAAGTCGGTCAAATCTTCCCGTTCTCAAATCTCCTCATTCAAGGAAACTTGGGGAAACGGGAGAAGTCGCGGGTGCGCTTTTCCAAGAAAGCATCCCTGCCCTCCTGCGCCTCCTCGGTGCCATACGCGAGCCGCGTGGCCTCTCCGGCGTAGACTTGCTGGCCCACAAGGCCATCGTCGATGAGGTTGAACCCAAACTTGAGCATCTTGATGGACGTGGGGCTCTTGGTCATGATTTCCTTTGCCCAGCTGAGAGCCGTGGCTTCGAGGTCCTCGTGGGGCACCACCGCGTTGACCATGCCCATTTCATACGCTTCTTGTGCGGAGTAAGAAGCGCCGAGGAAGAAGATCTCACGTGCGCGCTTTTGGCCCACCTGGCGCGCGAGGTACGCCGAACCAAACCCACCATCGAAGCTTGCAACATCGGCATCGGTTTGCTTGAAGACCGCATGCTCTTTGCTGGCGAGGGTCATGTCGCACACCACGTGAAGGCTGTGCCCCCCTCCAACCGCCCATCCGGGGACGACGGCAATGACGACCTTGTTCATGAACCGAATCTGACGCTGCACGTCCAAGATGTTGAACCTGTTGATGCCATTCTCCCCCTTGTATCCGGTGGTGGAACGGACATTTTGGTCCCCTCCGCTGCAAAAGGCCCAGCCGCCATCCTTGGACGAAGGCCCTTCGCCGGTGAGCAGCACCACGCCGATGTCCTGGCTCTCGTGGCACGTGACCAAGGCCTCCCAAAGCTCGTCGACCGTCTTGGGGGTGAAAGCGTTGCGCACTTCCGGACGGTTGAAGGCGATGCGCGCCACACCTTCGTGCACTTTGAAGGTGATCTCGTCGTATGCTTTGACGGTTTTCCAGGGAAGGGTGGCCATGTCTGTGGATTTAAGAAACAACACCATGTGGGGTGTGCAAGTTCGCTGTTGCGAATGTAATGGCCACGCTCAACGCAGCCTGACGAACTCCTCGCTTGAGATTCTTCCGTTCTTGGATGTCAGTCCTCACCCAAGGGCGCATCTCAACCATGTCTCTTCCCCTGTTCCTGATTTCGTTCCCACATCCAATTCACTTCGTACTCCTCCACATCAGGGCTCAGTGTGATCCAAGGCAACACCCCTGTCAATGCCATGAAAAAGAGTCCTTTCCCTTTGTCCATGTGCTCCTTGGTTTCATACATGGCCAAAATCTTTCCGTGGTCCTCCGAAATTTTGAAAAGCGCTATGGAATGAAGACCATCTGTCTCCTTCATGCGTTCTTTCGCGTCGTCCGCCCACTCCATGATTTTGTCGAAGTGTTGTGCGACGAACCCAAACTTTGTTTCACGTACGTGCATGACAGGGATTGAATCAGTGGAAAACAATGGTTTTGGCCCCGTGAACGATCACACGGTCTTCAAGGTGCAAACGTAAGCCTCGACCCAATGCCTCCCGCTCGCACATCTTTCCTTTTCGCCGCAAATCTTGGGGAGAATCCATGTGGGACACACGGATAACCTCCTGCTCAATGATTGGGCCTTGGTCCAAGTCAGCTGTCACATAGTGGCAGGTGGCACCAATCATTTTCACGCCACGCGCATGGGCCTGATCGTAGGGCCGCGCACCCACAAAGCCAGGCAGGAAACTGTGGTGGATGTTGATGATTTGTCCTTCCCTTTTCTCCGTCATCCATTGGGGCATGATCTGCATGAAGCGGGCGAGCACCGTGCAGTCAATGTTGTGCTCGTTGAGCAAGTCATCCACCTCCTCAAAGGCCTGCGCCTTGGTTTGGGATTGAAAATCGACGTGATGGAAAGGGACACCGTACCACCCGGCGTATTCCTCCATCTCCTTGTGGTTCGCGATGACACATGCAATGTCACAAGGCAATTCCTTGCTCCGCCAACGCTGGAGGATGTCCACCAAGCAATGGCTCGCCTTGGTGGCCAGGAGCGCAACTTGAGGCCGTCTTTGGGCTTGAGACAGGCGGACCGCCCACCCTCTATCATTGGCCAGCTTCTGAAGGCCCAATCTCAGTTGCTCCTCGCTCCATGACACATCTTGCGCGCGGGCATCCCTCGCGATCTCATAACGCATGAAGAAATGTCCTGAGTCAGGATCCAAATGTTGTTGGGCATCCAAAATGGTGGCCCCAAAAGACGACAACGTCGCGCTGGCCTCCGCCACCACACCTCGCCTGTCGGGACAATCCAAGACAATCCGCCATCTGGCTTTTTCTTCTGAATGCATCCCAAACAAAATACGACAGAAAGTCAATACTCTTGGAGGCAGAAGACAAATCAATCGGCCATATTTAGCCTACAATTTAGCCTAAGAAAAGAGAAAGTCCCGT
>JBELJW010000214.1:0-3052 GCA_042089975.1 Flavobacteriales bacterium
CCGGACAAGGCCATGGCCCTTGTGGACGCTGCCCAACACCTTGGCCATGAGGATTGAGGGATGTTGCATCTCCTGGTTGCTCGCCTGGACGCTCTTGGGCTGCCAAAGTCCCTCGGTGCACCCATTGCCCCAAGGCCATGTGAAGGGTCTCGTGCCGCAGCCTCAAAGGGTCGAGCAGCCCGACAACGAAGTGGACGGCCGTGGCATGAGATGTGATGGCCAGCTCCAATTGTATTGGCCGCAGGAATGGGACGTGGTGGCTGCGACCGATTGGATGGAGTCGGCGGGTTGGAGCTGGAAGCGCACAGAAGACGTTTCCCAAGCCGATGTGGCTTGGACCTTGGTCGAGCAAGACCTGGGCCTTGAAGGCTATACGCTTACGGTGTCAGAGGATCGAGTGGACATGACGTCAAACGACGCGGAGGGCGCCTTCAGGGCTTGGACCACACTGCGTCAATTGATGCCTGCCGTTTGTGAGCAGGGGTGCCCCACAGGTTTCACACTCCCTGCCCTTCATGTGGAGGACCATGCTTATTTGGCACACCGTGGTCTCCTCCTCGATTGCTGTCGACATTTCATGGCCCCAGAATTTGTGAAGGAGATCATCGACCTGTTGGCCTTGCAAAAAATGAACGTGTTGCATTGGCATTTGACAGAGGACCAGGGCTGGCGTCTGCCGGTGAAGGCCTATCCCAAATTGACGGAGGTTGGCGGCTTTCGCAAGGAGGCCGATGGCAGCGTCCATGGCGGATTCTATACCAGGGAGGACATCCGAAGCATCCTGGAGCATGCAGCAGAGCGCCACGTCACGGTCATCCCAGAGATTGAACTCCCAGGCCATTGCCGAGCTGCCTTGGCGGCCTATCCTTGGCTGGGCTGCACGGGGGACTCGTTGGACGTGCCTTGCAATTGGGGCGTGTTCAAGGATGTGTACTGCGCTGGCAACGACTCCACCTTGGCCTTCATGAAAACCGTGCTGGACGAAGTATGTGAGATGTTCCCTTCCGAGATCATCCACATTGGCGGCGACGAGGTGCCCAAGGTTCGATGGACGCAATGCGCAAAGTGCCAGGCCAAAATCCGTCGCCTGGGCCTCCGCGACGAGGCAGAATTGCAGACCCATTTCATCCAAGAAATGGGGGCATACTTGGCGTCGAAGGGAAGGCGCATCATGGGGTGGGATGAAATCTTGGAAGGAGGACTTCCACAAGGCGCCATGGTCCAGAGTTGGCGCGGCATGGAAGGCGCCCTGGAGGCCACGCATCTGGGGACGGATGCGGTCGTCTCCCCGACAAGTCATTGTTATTTGGACTATCCTCTAAGGTCGACGGACTTGAAAGAGGTGTACCACTTCGTTCCTGTGCCTGAGGCGGCGTTGGACCAGCCCGGAAGCATTGTTGGGGGGGAATGCAACATGTGGACGGAACGCGCCCCGCAAAACGAAGTCATGGCCAAGGTGTTTCCTCGTGCCACAGGTCTTGCAGAAGTGTTGTGGTCAGGTCCCCAGGTGACCCAAAAGGAGGGAGCGTATGCCACCTTTTTGGACCGCTTGGATGGTCTTGGTCAGCACTGGGCCTTCATGGGGGTGGAACCCGGTTTGGAGGGCGTCCCTGTGTCTTTGGAAATTTCCCCTTCGTCCCAGGGCGCTTTGCAAATCTCTGTCCTCCCCGCCCTTCGTAAAGCAGGAGGCATGGTTCATTTCGCAAAAGATGGAGACCGCGTTCAGTCGTGCAAGGTGGGAGAATCGATGACCATCCAAGGGATGGGGGTCGTCGAGGTGGATGTGATGATGCGGGGCCGAGCCACAGGGGTGACCGAGACTTTTCCCGTGGCAGGACATTTGGCGGCCCATCAACCTCTGTCGCTGGGCCATGACCCGAGCCCCTCGTACACGGGAGGAGGGGCACAGGCGCTGGCGGACGGCAGACGGGGGTCCCAGGACTTCAGAGATGGTGCATGGCAGGCGGTGCAAGGCGACAACATGGCCGTGACGGTGGACTTGGGAGAGGTGAAATCGCTCCGTTCACTTCATGCCCAGTTGTACCTCTACCAAGATGCTTGGATTTTCCTTCCTGAGCAGGTTCTTTGGTCCACCTCCATGGATGGTGTGAGCTTTGATCTCGTGGGACAAAGTCTGGACGACATGGCCTCTTTGGAGCCCGATTCTCGTCAAAAGACAGTGGCCATCGACCTTCCTTTGGAGGGGCGGAAAGCGAGGTATGTTTCCATGGAATTGGTCAACCCCGGGGTTTGTCCTTCTTGGCACGATGCCGCCACAGAACCCACTTGGATGTTTGTGGACGAGCTTGTGGTGCTCGGAGATCTCTAGGGATTGGATGGACGACCAGGGCGCATCGAGACGCATGTGTCAATTGCAGGAGGTGCCAAAGACGGTGAGGAACACGAGCAGGTCGGATGCGGCCACGACCCCGTCACCGTCCAAGTCGGTGGGGGTCCCAAACTGGCCAAACCCGCTGAGCAGCACCAGCAAGTCACCAGAGGAGCGGGCAAAGTCGTAGTCGAAATCGGCGAGGCAGTTCGTGGGCTCCCAAATTTCATGCCTTGTGTTGATGGCGAGTTCGTGGTGCATGGTGACTTCTCCTGAAGGCCATCGCACTTCGAGGGAATCCACGGAAGGGCTCCACCCCAATCCCCAATGCAAATCCAACGTGCTTGCGCCGGAATAGCCTTGGCCAATGTTGACCTCGTCCATTCTGGTCTTTCCGTCAAAATGAAGGGTGGCACGGGCCCCGACGGCATCCCGGTTGCTTTGAGTCCCAATCAATTTGACCTGAAGCCAATGGCCATTGATGGAGGCGTCGTTGCGCAAAAGTGCGAGGCCCGGTTGGGTGTCGGAATTGGTGGTGGCAATGACCATGTCCATGTCCCCGTCCCGGTCCAAATCGCCCATGGCCAATCCAAAGTCTGAATGGCGGTGTTCCAAAGTGGGATCTCCTTCGCTGACCTTGGAGAAGGTCATGTCGCCTTGGCCTTTGTACAGAATGTTGGAGATGGGGGCAAATTGATAATCGTTCACCAGGTACAAATCCCA
>JBELJW010000215.1:0-2965 GCA_042089975.1 Flavobacteriales bacterium
GTGGTGGACAACATCGTGCCAGTGGTCACCGCGGGATTGGACACCCTGTTTTTGGATTGCAATGACCCTGTAGCCTTCCCCAACTTGCAAGCGCAAGATGCCTGCGGGGGTGCTGTCACCTTGGTTGAAGAACCCGATTTCATCACATTGCCAGGGAGCTGCGTCGGGGAATCCACGCAGAAGAAAATCAGCGTGCTTTCCGACCAATGCGGCAACGTAACGTCAGTGGAACAAGTCATCGTGGTGGAAGACAATGCCGCGCCTTTTTGGTTGGAAGAACCCAATGAGGTTCTTTTTACGGATGACATTGAAGGTGATGTTTTTGGGGTGCCTGTGGCAGACGATTTGTGCTCGGCCTTTGAGGTGGGCATGACCACGAGTTATGCGGCAGGTGCGTGCCCATTGTCCGTGGTCCTCACACGGACCTTCCAGGCCATTGACGAATGTGGCAACACCTCGGCGGTTTTCATCCAGACCATCACAGAAGAAACCGATCTCGAGGCGGAATTGACCAATGTCACTGCTGCCACATGCCATGGAGTCAGCGATGGCATGGCAACCGTTGATGCTTCAGGTGGAGTGGCCCCGTACAGCATCGATTGGGGCGGATACAACCCCGAAAGCCTTCCTGCCGGAGACTACACGGCCATCGTCAACGACGCGAACCAATGTGAGGTTCCGCTGTCCTTCACCATTTCAGAACCTGCTGAGTTTCTTGTGACCTTGAGCGCGACCGTTCCAGAGTGCAACAATCCATTGAGCGGTTCCATGGAGGCTTCCATCGCTGGCGGAACGGGAGACATCGATTTGAATTGGGGAGGATTCAACCCCAATGCCGTTGCTTCAGGGACATATACAGTCTTGGCCACGGACGAAACGGGATGTCAGGCGAGCGCCTCTGTCTTTGTGGCACCTGCAGACATCCCAGATCCTCTGGACCTCTCAGGTGATGAATCCGTTGTTCAGGGAGACAGTGCAGCCTATTACTACGAATACACTTTGGGCAGCGAATACGCCTGGACCCACGAAGGAGCCACAGAACAACAGGTGTTTTCCATCTTCGCCATCTCAGTGCAATGGGACAGCATTGGTTTCCAAAACATCTGTGTCACTGAGACCAATCAAGATGGATGTGTGGGCAACCCCGTTTGCCTCGAAGTCTTTGTGGAAGACGATGTATGGAGTGTGAACGAATCGGCGGCAAGCCCAAGCCTCAGCGCATTCCCCAACCCGGTGACCGACCAACTTAGCATTCAGGTGCCCAATGACTTGTTGAATGCCAACTACATCGTGGTGAATGGACTTGGTGCGCAAGTGGACCAAGGGCGTTTTGCCGGAAACTTGCACCTTTTGGATGTTCAAGCACTGCCATCAGGCACCTACCTCATTCAAAGTCTTGGGGCTTCTCTCCCCTTCCAAGTGCGGCGCTGATACGTATTGGTTACGATGCAAACAGGCTGACCCATCAATCGATCGAAGCCATGGCCTTGCAGAAAAAATCCCGACCTGCCCGGCCGGGATTTTTTTCTACCCCTTCCCTCAAGCCTTGCTGCGCAAGGCCAAGAATTAAGAATTTAACACTCGCTCGCTGCGCTCACTCGGCATCCCGAACGCAACGAACAGAAAAACCGTACCGAAGATTGACGTAGCCGCGGTAGACATACTCGCTGTAGTTGTCCAGGTAACGGTCCCATGCGTCGGATCCATTGGGCGAGGAACTCCACCAGAACCCGGCGCTGTTCTCAGCGCCGTTGAAGTACCCATCGAAGTACCGGTAGCCGCCCGGCAAACCTGAAAAACCGCTCGAGTTCATGCCGTTGCCGCCACCACCCCAGCCATAGGTGGCCTTCATCTGGCCACCAGCCAACATCTCACCACCCAAAAAATTTGTCATCACGGTCCACTCCCCATCGGTGGGAACGTGCCAGCCGCTCGGACAGATTCCCCGTACATCATCCACGGCATACCAGTTGTACAAACCGCCATAGGCTGGCCCATCTATATAGAATGCCATCGCACCGGAGGTCGTGCTGGACCAATCCCCATTGCTGAGGTTTCGCGGGATGGCATCGCCATTGAGGTAGGTTGTTGTCCGTAGGTTCTCTGCAAACCAGCACTGGTCGCCAATTTGGACTGTGGAATAACCCACGCCGGAGTATGTGATGGCTTCGCCACAAGACCATTCGGTTGATGTCGCTTCAAACGCCAATCCATAGGTGCTCAGAAAATATTGCAAATCAATAACGGTAATCATTCCGTCCCCATTTCCATCAGGATTGTAAGGTGCCGAGCTTTGGGCGAAACTTGATGTTGGCAGCAGAAACACTGCAAGCAATGTGAATAAGAGTGAGAGTACGTTTTTCATTTGGTTAGAAAATTTGAGCACTCTTAAGATAACACATAACCACCCCCCCCCTTGCCAAGTTGCTTGTGTGAAGCTTCAGCATTCGACGGCTCCCGCACCATGCAAGTGAAATCGCAAAGTCGAGCCCATTGAAAACAAAAGCCCCGACCTCAAGAGGTCAGGGCTTTCTGGTTTTGGCAAAGTGAGTTGCTCCAATGGAGCATTCAAAATGGAGTCCTTTCTTTAGTGCGCGATTACAAGTGGCTTGACTTGACGCCCACGCTCCTGGTCCAAGACCATGTGGTAGGTGCCATTGGCCAAGTTCATGACGTTGATCGTGTTGCGACCCGACACCAAGCGCTGGCTCAACACCACACGTCCAGTGGCATCAAGCACCTGGAAGGCATGGGCTTCGAAGCCGGCAGTGGTGACCACCACCACGTCGTTGGCAGGGTTCGGGAACGCCGTGAAGGCCTCCGTCTCCTCCCCTACGCTCGACACAGAGCCTTGGATGTCCAAAGTCACCACGTCGCCCTCACAACCCGCAGCGTTCACTTCATGCACAGAGAGGCTTCCTTGCTCGAGCAACCAAACCACAGTCACCGCATGGGTGCCTTGGCC
>JBELJW010000216.1:0-2981 GCA_042089975.1 Flavobacteriales bacterium
ACCGTCACGATCTCGGAGCAATTGTCTCCTTTGATTGGACTGGACATGAGTTTGAAGACGGCAAGCAACAATGAGCCTCAAATCAAATTGGAGATCACAAGGGACCGAAACGTGAACCTGGGCTTGTCCAATTATCAAATCACGGAAACCAAAACGAGGGGCGTGGTCATTGGGGTCGGATACAAATTTGACGATGTTCCCAATCCTTTCTTGAAGACCTACGGCAAGCTGCCCATCAAGATGCTCAAAAAGACGGATTTCTTGGTGCGGTGTGACGTCAACATCCGAGAGAACAGCACGGTCATTCGCAAGATGGTCGAGCAACAAAACCAGGTCACTGCAGGACAGCGTCTCATCTCCATCAAGCTGAGCGGCGACCTCGAAGTGAGCGACAAGATGACTTTGCGCATGTTCTATGACCAGCAAATCAACCAACCTAAGGTGTCCACGTCCTTTGCGACAACCAACATCAGCTCTGGCATTGCCCTTCGCTTCAACTTGACCCAGTAAGCGGCCGGTGCGCACCAAATTGGAGGGACTGATTGTAACTTTGTCCCATGAACATTCCAGACAACCTGAAATACACCAAGGAGCACGAATGGGTGCGTCTCGAGGGTGACATTGCTGTGGTGGGGATCACAGATTTTGCCCAAGGTGAATTGGGGGACATCGTCTTTGTTGAAGTGGAGACGGTGGACGAGACTTTGGATGCTGATGAGGTGTTTGGCACGATTGAAGCGGTGAAGACGGTCAGTGATTTGTTCTTGCCTGTGTCCGGAGAAATTGTGGCCTTCAATGAGACCGTCGAAGACGATCCTTCCCTTGTGAACAGCGACCCCTATGGCGAAGGGTGGCTGATCAAAATCAAAGTGGCCAGCCCAAGCGATGTGGAGCAGTTGCTCGACGGGGCTGCGTACAAAGCCGTCTGCGGCTGAACCCATTTCCATGGCTTGGACTCCTGGTGTAGGCCCTCGGGTGTACTTGTTTCCCGTCGCATGGAGTCTTGGGGTGGTCCTGATGCATGCGCTGCCAGGGAATGATTTGAAGGCAGACTCATGGTGGTCCCTTTGGCATTTGGACAAGTGTTTGCATGTCTTGGCCTTTGGAGGAGGTGTGATGACGTGGTCCATCGCTTTGGCCAAACAACGCGTTGGGCAAGCATCATGGAACTTGGAGGTTGCGCTGCTTTGCGGCGCGCTGATTTTCGGCACGGTCCTTGAGTTTTGTCAAGGTGCGTGGATGCCGGGACGTTTTGCCGATTGGGGAGACGTGGTGGCGGATGGGGTGGGTGCTGGACTGGCTCTTGGGGCCTTTCAGCTCATCTTTGGCCGCAGACCGGGCAGAATCGCAAGCGATTGATTAATTTCACACCCTCAAACCAGGCGTATGCTACGTAGAAAGACCCCTCAAGCTGACCTCGAAAACAAGCGCTCCACTTGGAGAGCCTTGGGATTTGTGGCTTCGTTGTCCCTCATCCTGTCTGCGCTGGCGTGGACGTCCTACGATGTGGCCATCACGCGGGCCATTGATTTTGAGGCGGACTTGCTCGAAGACGAGGAAATCCCTGTCAATGTGGTGACCCCTCCACCGCCCCCGCCTCCACCGCAACAAACCACCGTGATTGAAATCGTCGACGACGAAGAAGAGATCGAGGAGGAATTGGAGATCGAGGACATTGAGCTCGACGAGGACACCGAGATTGAAATCATCGAGGACGAGGAGGATTTCGAAGAGGACACGCCCTTCATGATTGTCGAGAACATGCCAGCATTTGGGCCCTGCACCTCCATGCGTGGAGACGAGCGTCACCAATGCACGCAGATGGAGATCATCCGCTATGTCAGCTCCAACACCAAGTACCCACCCATCGCCAAGGATGCAGGCATCCAGGGCACGGTCTTTGTCTACTTCGTGGTGGGCAAAAACGGCAAAGTGAAGGATGTCAAGGTTCTCAGAGAAGTGGACCCCCGTTTGGACAAAGAGGCCATGCGTGTGGTGGAAAGCTTGCCACAATTTGAGGCTGGGCAGCAGCGCGGAAAATCGGTGTCCGTGCAGTACACCATTCCCGTGAAATTCGTCATCCGCTGAACCAGCGCACGGCGTCGAACCATCCGTCGATGGCCATCAGGTCATAGACTACAAAGAGGAGTGCCCCCACGGGCATTCCTCTTTTTGCATAGAGGTACACGCTGACGGAGTCGATGACGATCCAATACAGCCAGTTGACTTCATCTCCTTGGACCATCCACCATGTCGCCATGACGCTGAAGACGGTGGTGAAGGCGTCCAGCCTTGGCATCGCCGACCCCCTCTTTTGAAGCCACGGCGCCACCCAGACACAAGTCAACAGGCCCAATGCGATGGCGGGCGCGTGCCACAGCCATCCATGAGAGGTCATCGCCCAGGATGCGTCCGAAGCCAGCCATGCGCCATAGCCCGCCATGACGATGTAAAAGCCATGTAGGGCTGTTTCAGCTTGAAGACGGTGGTGCCAGCACGCCCAACCCATGGCCAATCCTCCTGCCGCTGCAAAAACATAGGCCAAGGGCAAGGTGCCTTGCAGGTACAGGTAGGTGTAGGCCAAATTCAATGCCACCCCCAGCCATTCGGCTGCCCTCACCATGGCCAGTTCGAAAGGATGTGTTGGAGACGGTCCTCTACGGTGTCTCCTTCTGCGACCAAATGATGGCGATGGGTCAAGTGTTCGCGGTATTGGGCCTCCAGGGCCAAGCGATCTTCAAGCCTTGGCAAGGAGCGCAGCGGATCGGGTTCCCACGTGGCCAAAGTTGGGCAGAGAATGTACAGATCAACGCGGGGTTGAGGCGGTGCGAGTGGGTGCCAACTGAAACCGAGAATGGACTCCGACCAAAGACGAAGGACGAGGTCCCCTGTGTCACAAATCACCCCTGGCGCGCCCGCCGCCGCATGTTGGGCTGCCACCGTGGTTTGCGCTTCATGCAGCGCATCAAAGGTGGAGGCAT
>JBELJW010000023.1:0-17274 GCA_042089975.1 Flavobacteriales bacterium
ACAGAATATGCCCCATTTGATGCTTGTGATCCAATGCTTTCACTTTCCACCTATGGAAGGCTTTATAACTGGTATGCTGTCAGCGATTCGAGAAAGCTTTGCCCGACAGGGTGGCATGTGCCTACAGATAATGATTGGAGTATTCTCGAGCAAACATTGGGCATGTCTGACGAAGAAATTTCATCAATTGGATGGCGCGGAACTAACCAAGGTACACTCCTGAAAACTTCAAATGGATGGAGTGATGGCGGGAATGGCACTGATGATTTTGGATTCGCTGCACTGCCAGGAGGGCTTAAACTGCCTGGAGGCGGATCGAGTAGTGCGGGATGGTATGGATATTTCTGGAGTTGGTCTGAGGACGATGCCACATCAAATATTCGTGGTCTGGCCTTCCACTTTGATCAAATCCTCAAGGATGAGGTCGACCCAAATTTGGGATTGTACGTTCGCTGTATCAAAGACTGAATAAGTCCTTCACCCCAAAGTGCCCCATGCAGAGTTCGTTCAACAGCGAATGAACCTCTTCGCTGATCTCTGACGAAGCGAAAACAGCGTCGTAGACGATAAACCAATCGCCATCAGGGAATCTGTCCTGCAGCGCTGGTGCGATGACGCCATTGTAGAAATACCCCTCCATCTCTTGAAGCAAGATGGCCAAGCCGCGCGATCGCTTTTTGGTGCTCATCTGCGTCTCATTGTATTCATGGATGAACGACATGACGGTAGGGTATAGCTCGTAGACTGCTCTGCGCTTTCCTCTTGACTCACTGGGGTGTTTTGTGCTGTTGGTAAACAGGACGTCTTTAAAAGTTGCGTCCTTCAAATCATCACGCTCAGGCCCTTTCAATTTTTGTGCGGACGACATGATGACATCAAACCCCTTTGAGCTGAGTCTATCAGCCTTCATGTCGCTGTAGAAGTCATGATGGATGACATTGCTGAAGAAGGGTAGGACATCACTATCGCTTGGGAGGTCAACAGAAGGCTTGAAAAGCTTTACTGGACGATGGATGTGCTTCTTCAAGTCGAGTGGGTTTGTAAGCCCTAATTCGAAGTAGTTCAAGAGCGCCACGCACAAAAAAACAAGCTGTGCACTCTTCATGTCAATCTCCTCCATGGCACTGTCATTCCTATCATAGATGTGCTTGCGAAACAGTTTCGGTGCGTTGGTGAGGTTATGATGGATGCGCCCCTTGGAAAGACTTGCGTGGAAATCTCCATCTTCAAACAACTCGATCAGGCTGTTGACCTCATTGACCAGAAACATGTGCCGAGCCTTGTCAAGTTCCTTACCCTTGTAAAGCCCACTCAATTCAATAGCCTCCAGTTCATCGAGAATTGCCACCTTATCGAAGGACAGATTCTTCATGTGTTGGAGTTGATCGATGACACTTGGGTAGGTTTCGATCGCCTCAAGCTTTCTCTTCTCAATCCAACGATTGAACCGATTCAGTTGGTCTCCTTCGCCTAGTCGTTTGATAGCGAATCTTCCCTCCACCAATTCATCTCTAAAAGGCTTTGAGAGGCGGTACCCCTTGCTACGAACACCAGCGATGTAAGAGTCATACACTTCAAGTATCCCAGCATCCTGAAGCGGAACGAAGACCTTTTGTTTGAAGGCCTTCCCAAGCACCAACTGACATTCTGAGCTGTGCAAGTTGATGTACTCGTGCCTCTTGATCTTGTGGTCCTCCTTCAAAACATGCAGAGACAGGTATCCAACAAAAAAAAGAAGCTTGTCACGGTCGGCCTTAGGGGGGCTTTTGAGGGCCCCCTCGGCCTTGAATAAGCCTATGACACTGTTGGGGATGTATAGCGGTAAACTGTCCATGCCTGAATAAGATACAGGGGAGGGGTCCACATATGTCATACCGTGAAGACATGGTTGAAAAGACAGTCAAGCGCACCCACGGGACTATCTATGTACAGAGAGCAAAGAGGACTGATTCCGAAACCGCTTCTGTAGAGGTAGGGGGTGTCAGATCGGAGGGGATTCGGTGAGGGATTTTGGCTTTTTGTGTGAGGCCGATGGGCGAAAGTGTGGCAGCAAAACTGGCAGTAGTGGCAGTTGGTAGAGTACATTTAGGGAAGTCAACCGCTGTTTCACCAGCCAGACTTCCCACGTTTCCGACCCGCGGAAACCCTTGCCACACAACGAAAAAAGCCCCCCGAAATGGGAGGCTTTTCTTGAGCGAGAAACGAGATTCGAACTCGCGACCCCAACCTTGGCAAGGTTGTGCTCTACCAGCTGAGCTATTCTCGCATGATGTCTGTCCGAAGACCAACACCCCGCACGTTTGCGGGACGACAAAATTAGCACAACCTCCCCGTTCTTCAAACACTTCCTACAATTTTCTTCACGTGGGTGCGGCCGTTTGTGCGATTTGTCGCAGTCTTGCGGCGTGAACTATTTGGCACACATGGTCGCGGGGGAGTGGGCAGGGTTGAGCGAGAAAGCGCGGCTGGGCAATTTCATAGGGGATGCGGTGAAAGGACGGAACGTGGAAGACCGATGGGAACGGGACGTGGCGCTAGGCATCCGTTTCCACAGGACCATCGACGACACGAGCGACAGGCATCCCGCGAGCAAAGAGGCCAGGGCCGTGATCCGTCCGTGGTGCGGGAAGTGGAGCGGTGTGGTGTGGGATGTGCTGACAGACCATGTTTTGGCGCGTCAGTTTCCAAAATTGGCGTCCGATTGCGGGCCTTTGGAGTCGTTTGTTCAGGGCCAAGAGTCTGCCTTGGGCCTTCGCGTGGAGGCGATGCCGGTCCGAAGCCAACATTTCTTTGCGGCCATGGTCCACCATGGTTGGCTGGTGGGGTATCGCGACCCGGTGGTGGTGGCGGATGTATTGCAGGCGATGTCCCTACGAAGGTCGGCTGCGGGTCCTGTTGCACGTGGGATGGAGGCCTTCCAAGCCCATGAAGAACGACTCACATTGTTGGGGGAAGCCTTGGTGCACGACATGGAGTTGTGGGGAAAGGGGATGAACCTCGTATCTTTGGTGCCACAGCCTGGTGGCTGAATGCGGATCGTCCCATCGCGGGACTTGAGCCGAAGACAAAACAGCATGATTGCAACTTTAGAAGACGAGACCTATGGCGGACGCTTCCATCAACTTTGACGCGCTGAGCTACAACAGCATGCGCGATGACTTGGTCATCCCAGAATACGGACGCAGCATCCACGAGATGGTGCAACATTGTTTGTCCATCGCGGACAAGGCCGAGCGCAGCAAATGTGCTGCCGCCATTGTCAGCGTCATGGGCAGCGTCGTGTCCCAAGAGGGCGAGAAAGAACGTGCAGAACAAAAGCTTTGGAACCAACTTCACGTGATGGCCAGGTACGAACTGGACGTGGACGCTCCATTCCCCAAGCCCGAGCCTGCGGAGAAGGAGAGTGCACCTGCGGAGATGGACTACCCGAATGCGCAGTCCAGAGTGGGCCATTTTGGCAAGACGACCCTCGACTTGATCGAGGCGGCCAAGGCCATGGAAGAGGGAGAGGAAAAGAACATCTTGGTGGTCAAGGTGGCGAACTTGATGAAGCGCCACTTCTTGACTTGGAACCGCAACACGGTGGAAGACGCTGTCATTGCAGCGGAACTCAAGGCCAAATCCGATGGCGCATTGGTGTTGCCTGAGGGGGTGGAATTGGAGGGCCAAGCGGACATCTTGCGCAGCGTTCGGAAAACGAGCGATGCGTTGGCCCGGCCGCACAAAAAGAACAAGAAAAAGCGGCGCTGAGCACCGCAAGGTTTCCCCCGTGTTGGGTTGATAACCCCTCGAGCCTTGTCTGAAAGGCACACTGCGTCCCCCGAAATTCGGGGGCATGGGAAGTTTCATCATTGAAGGCGGCCACAGGCTGCAGGGAGAGGTCATTCCTCAAGGCGCCAAGAACGAGGCGCTTCAAATTTTGTGTGCGGTGATGCTGACGGCAGAGCCTGTGACGATCCACAATTTGCCAGACATCGTCGACGTCAACAAGTTGATCCATTTGTTGGGAGATTTGGGGGTGAAGACGCAACACCTTGGCCCAGGTTCATGGCGGTTCGAGGCGGACGATGTCCATTTGGAACATCTTCAAACGGAAGCCTTCCGGACCAAGGGCAGTGCGCTGCGGGGTTCGGTGATGATCCTGGGGCCCATGTTGGGCAGATTTGGTGTGGGGGCGATCCCACGTCCTGGGGGCGACAAGATTGGCCGCCGCCGTTTGGACACCCACTTCATCGGGTTCCAAAAATTGGGGGCCACTTTTTCCTACGACGCGTCCACGGGCTTCTTCAACGCGAGCGCGGAAGGCGGGCTGAAGGGAACCCACATGCTCTTGGACGAGGCTTCGGTCACGGGAACGGCCAATGTGGTCATGGCTGCCGCCCTCGCGGAAGGCACCACGACCATCTACAATGCTGCATGTGAGCCCTACCTCCAGCAATTGTGCAAAATGATCAACCGCATGGGCGGCAAGATCACCGGTGTGGGCTCCAACCTCTTGACCATCGAAGGAGTGCCTTCCCTGGGTGGCACAGAGCACCGTTGCTTGCCCGACATGATCGAAATCGGCAGTTTCATTGGCATGGCGGCCATGACACAGAGTGAAATCACCATCAAGGATTGTGCGTACGACGAACTTGGGGTCATCCCCGGCGTCTTCCAGCGCTTGGGCATCCAGATGGAACGGCGCGGCGAGGATCTGTACATCCCTGCCCAAGAGTCCTATGAAATCGACACCTTCATCGACGGCTCCATCTTGACGGTGGCCGATGCACCGTGGCCGGGTTTCACCCCCGACTTGTTGTCCATTGTCCTGGTCACAGCGACCCAGGCCAGGGGCAGTGCCCTGATCCACCAAAAGATGTTTGAGAGCCGGCTGTTCTTCGTGGACAAACTCATTGACATGGGGGCCCAAATCATCCTGTGCGATCCCCACCGTGCCACGGTCATTGGGTTGGACCGGAAGGCAAGCTTGCGCGGTGTGACCATGAGTTCCCCCGACATCCGCGCGGGCGTCAGCTTGCTCATTGCCGCATTGAGCGCAGAGGGCAAAAGCACGATCCACAACATCGATCAAATCGACCGGGGGTACCAAAACATCGACGACCGACTGCGCGCTTTGGGCGCCAACATTGTCCGAGTTTGAACCGAATCAACCTATCTTCCATGCTCAATCCCCCCCCCAAGAAAACCCCCAATGCCATGTGGAAAGTAGGAGCAATGTTGGCCATGACGGCCATGGTCTGGTCAGGATGGAGCACAGGTGAAGAGCCCACAGTGGTGGTGCCTTTTTCCGTGGAGGCCACCGGCAAAGTGGGCCATGGCATTGGCGATCAGGCACCAGACATCGCCATGAACAACCCCAAAGGCAAGGAGATGAAACTCAGCGACCTCAAGGGCAGCTATGTCCTCTTGGATTTTTGGGCGTCTTGGTGCGGACCTTGTCGCCGCGAAAACCCCAATGTGGTGCGTGCCTATGACAAGTACAGAAAGGCCAAATTCCGCGATGGTGAAGGCTTTGAGGTCTTCAGTGTGTCCCTCGACAGCGACATTCCTCGTTGGGAGGCAGCCATCAAGAAGGACGGTTTGGATTGGAAGCACCACGTGAGCGATTTGAAAAAGTGGAACAACGAGGCTGCGGCCATGTACGGTGTGAGCTCCATCCCCATGAGTTTTCTCATCGACCCCAACGGCATCATTGTGGCGAAGAACCTTCGCGGCATTGAACTTCACCGCCAGCTCGACAAATACGTCACGAGTTTCTGAGGTCTGGCGTGACAGAACTTGCAGGGGCTTGACAGTCGTGTCAGGCCCTTGTCATATTGGCCTGACACCCTGTCGCATCTTTGGGTTTTCCTCTGTGGTGGCACGGGGTTTGACCTAACGGAAACCACATTCGATCCACAGAACAAGTCATGCAAGAGAACAACCCTTCACCTGAAGACCCGACGACAGAACCTGTCCCTCAGGAACCAACCGAACCTCAAGGGGCGGACAACGGTCAGGAGACGGACGAGGGTGGCGCAGAAGCCACCGCGGAGGAGAACCCAGCCACTGCGGATTGGCACGACAAATACCTCCGTCTTTACGCGGAGTTTGACAATTTTCGAAAGCGGACCATGAGGGAGCGCGGAGATATGATCCGCAACGCGGGCATGGATGTCTTGGAAAAGTTGCTGCCCGTGTTGGACGACTTCGACAGGGCGGCAGCCGACCCCAGTGAAGATGTGGAAGTGGTGCGCGAAGGCCGCCAATTGATCCACAACAAACTGCGTCAATTGCTGGAGGCCCAGGGGCTGACTCGGATGGAGGTGGCCCCAGGCGATGCCTTCGATGTCGACCTGCACGAGGCCATCACCAACATCCCAGCCCCCAGTCCTGAATTGGCGGGCAAGGTGGTGGATGTGGTGGAACCAGGGTACATGTTGAACGACAAAATCATGCGCTACGCCAAGGTGGTGGTAGGGCAATAAGGCACCATGGCCAAACGCGATTACTACGAAACACTCGGCATCTCCAAAGGTGCCTCGGCCTCTGACATCAAGAAGGCCTACCGCAAGCTTGCCCTGAAATTCCACCCGGACAAGAACCCAGACGACGCTTCGGCGGAGGAGCGGTTCAAGGAAGCGGCGGAAGCGTACGAGGTGCTGAGCGACGACACGAAGCGCCAGCAATACGATCGGTTTGGCCACGACGGCATGCGAGGCGGTGCCGGCGGATTTGGCGGCGGCGGGATGAACATGGACGACATCTTCTCCCAATTCGGCGACATCTTCGGTGGCGGCTTTGGTGGCGGCGGTGGTGGCGGCCGAAAGCGCCGGATGAAGGGGGCCAACCTGCGCATCAAGGTGAAGCTGACCCTCGAAGAGGTGGCGGAGGGCGTCTCCAAGAAGGTCAAGGTCTTCAAGCAGATGCAGGCGAAGGGTGTCGAATACACCGACTGTACCACCTGCCATGGGACGGGCCAAGTTCGCAGGGTGACCAACACGATTTTGGGCCAAATGCAGACGGCCGCCACGTGCAACGTCTGTCATGGAACCGGCCAAAGCATCACGCGCAAGCCGAGTGGAACAGATGAAATGGGCATGGTCCGTGAAGAGGCCGTGGTGAGCTTGGACATCCCAGGAGGGGTGGAAGACGGCATGCAGCTCAGTGTGCGCGGCGAAGGCAATGGCGCCCCGATGGGTGGTGTCGCGGGTGACCTCATTGTGATGGTCGAAGTCCTGCCCCACGACACGTTCCAGCGCAACGGAAAGAACTTGCACCACGACCACTACATCACCTTTGTGGATGCGGCTTTGGGGTCCACATCCGAGGTGCCCCTTTTGGGCGGCAAGGCCAAGATCAAAATCGATGCAGGCACACAGAGCGGCAAAATTGTGCGTCTGCGCGGAAAGGGCATGCCCTCTGTGGACAGCTACGGCAGTGGCGACCTCTTGATCAACCTCAATGTTTGGACCCCCAAGAAGTTGAGCAAGGAAGAATCCAAGATGTTGGAGACGCTCCAAGATTCCCCGAACTTTCAGCCTGAACCGGACCACGGCGAACGCGGTTTCTTTGACAAGGTGCGCGACATGTTCACCTGACACCCACCATGTCCCACCCCATCATCCATACCACAGGCATTTGCAAGTCTTTTGGCGGCCATCAAGCTTTGGCGCCGTTGGACTTGGAGGTGGGGGGAGGCCAAATCGTAGGGTTGCTCGGACCCAACGGTGCCGGCAAAACCACGTTGTTGCGGATGCTCACAGGCATCACCAAACCCGATGAAGGCACGCTCCGAATGTGGGGACAACCCCACCACAGGGACTTGTTGTCCCGGATGGGGTACCTCCCGGAAGAGCGTGGGCTTTACAAGAGCATGCGCGTGGCAGAGCAGGTCCTGTACTTCGCGGCCTTGCGTGGCATGGAACGGAAGGATGCCGAGCAAGAACTTCGCGGGTGGTTGGAACGGCTGGAAGTCGAGGGTTGGTGGAACCGAGAAGTGGCCGATTTGAGCAAGGGGATGGCCCAAAAAATCCAATTCATTGCCACCGTGCTGCACCGGCCGGAATTGTTGATCTTGGACGAGCCCTTCAGTGGGTTGGACCCCATCAACGCAGCTTTGGTGCGAGGCGAAATGTTGAGACTCGTACAACAAGAGGGCACAACCTTGTTGTTGTCCACCCATGACATGGGTTCTGTGGAGGCGTTGTGCGACGATGTGGTGATGCTGCATCAAGGAAACAAAGTGCTGGCGGGGGCCACCGATGAGGTGAGAGAGTCCGCCAGAAAAGGCCGCGTTTCCCTTCGCTTCAGGGGCAACATGATGGCCTTTGCCGCGGAATTGGGGGCAAGGGCAGAGCTTTTGACCAAGGTGACCGAGGGCGAAGGGTCTGCGGCGGTGCATGACGTGGAGCTTGCCCTTCCCGACGCTTGGCCCATGCCAGGGTTTTTGCAATGGGCTGTGGGCCATGTGGAGGTCCTGGAAGCCAGACCCGTGAAGTTGTCCATGGAAGATGTGTTTGTCCAAACCGTAGCCTCTGCGTCGTCATGACTCCTTGGCTCCATCCATTGGGCACGATTGTCCGCAGAGAATTTGTCACGCGCGTCAGGCGACGCGCCTTTTTGGTGGCCACCCTGCTGATGCCCTTGCTGATGGTTGGGTTTGTGGCGGCCGTGGTCCTTTTGACCCAAAGCGCGGAAGAAGAGGCCAAGGTTTGGGTGGTGGACCACGACGGGCTGCTCACGGTGCCCACCGATGTGGGTCCCTTCGTACCCCGTTGCCCATCCTGCTACCCCGAACGTTCCATGTTGTCGTACCGCTTTGGACGGGAGGTCAAGTCGAAGGAGGAGCTGGAACGCGATGGCTTCACCTGCATGTTGGAATTCGACGAGGGCGTCGTGCAAAGCGAGAAAATGCAACTCTTGCAATTGACCCCACCCAGCGGCCGCAGCAGGCGCGCCATGGAGCGGGACATGGGCCAAGCCTTGGAGCGGTTGAAGGTCCGCGAGCAGCCTGAATTGGACTACGACGTCTACATGTCTTTGAAGACAGACGTCAGCATTATGGTCATGGATTACGAGACAGGAGAAAAGCAAGGGGACGCCAAGGCCATGGTGGGCTTCTTCATGGGCATTTTCATGTGCCTGTTTGTGCTGGTGTATGGGATGCACATCATGCGAGGCGTCATCGAGGAGAAGTCCAACCGTATTGTCGAGGTGGTGCTCAGCACGGTCAGGCCACGGCAACTGTTGGCGGGCAAAATCGTGGGCATTGGCCTTGTAGGCATGGCCCAAATGCTGGCCTGGGTGTTGCTGAGTTGGGTGCTGTTTCTTTTGTTGGGCCTTGGCGTGGAGCAAAGCGATTGGATGGAGAGTTGGGCCCAAACCCAAGGTCTTTCTGCGGATGCAGTGGACTTCCAAACAGTGCTGTCCTCTCAGGAGGATTTGGCCTTTCTTCTCGACATCCAATGGCCTGTCATGCTTGGGTGCGGTGTGTTGTATTTCGTGTTGGGCTTTGGGTTGTACGGGGCATTTTTTGCCACCATCGGTGCCATGGTGGAGCAAGAGTCTGATGCCCAATACCTCATGATTCCTGTCATGTTGCCGCTCACATTTTCCTACATCTTGGCGATCCAAAGCATCGATGCACCTGAGAGTTGGCTTTCAGTGGTCAGTTCATTCATCCCTTTCTCCGCGCCGATTTCCATGATGGTGCGGCTGCCCATGGGGGTGCCGTGGTGGCATGTGGCGGTGAGTTTGGGGCTTTTGGCGGCCACCACTTGGTGCTTGGTCCGGCTGGCCGGCCGGGTGTACCGTGTGGCCATCTTGATGTATGGCAAAAAGCCTGGTTGGCGAGAGGTTTGGCGCTGGATGGTGCGCCCTGACGCGGGTGCCTTATGAGCGCCTTGCGTCGGGTGGCCGTCATCGACTGCGGCACCAACACGTTCAATTTGCGCATAGTGGATGTGGGGGCTGCGGCGGGTTGGATTCCTGTTTTTGGGCAGCGCATCCCGGTTCGTTTGGGACAAGGTGGTGTGGCCAAAGGGGTGATTCGTCCTGACCGCATGGCAAGGGGCTTGGATGCCTTGGTGTCCATGCGCGAGATCCTCAGAAACTACAAGGCCGACGAGGTTCATGTTTTGGCCACAAGTGCCTTAAGGGGAGCCAAAAACGGTGCCGAATTCGTCGCCGAAGCGCGTCGGTTGTCGGGATTGGAGGTCCAAATCATCTCAGGTCCGCACGAGGCGCGCCTCATCCAGGAGGGCATTGCCTTGAATGTGCAGGCACCTTCTGAGGAAATGCAGATGACCATGGACATCGGAGGTGGCAGCGTGGAATTCATTGTTTGGAACCACGAGGGGATCAAGTGGTCCCAAAGCTTTGACACCGGTGTGGCCCGCTTGCAAATGCTCATGGCCTTGCCCGATCCCATGGGAAGGGAAGGGGTGGAGAAAATGTCGCCATTCTTTGACGATGTCATGGCACCGTTGGCGGCTGCAGTGGGGGCCTTGTCCCCCTCGTCGCTCGTCGGGGCCAGTGGGTCGTTTGACACGCTTGCGGCCATGGCCGGAACGCGCACGAAGAAAGAACGCCCCGACCACGCCCAAACCCCTGAGCCCCATCCCGGATTGGACCCCATCCCCTTGGGGGACTGGACCCGACTGTCCCAGGAACTGCTGACGTTGGATGTGCTCGGCAGAACATCGATGCCTGGCATGGACCCCGCGCGCGTGGATTTGATGCCCTACAGTGCAGCTTTGATCGAGTGGGTGCTGGCCCAAGGCACGTTCACCTCGATGTGGAGGGCGCCCTATGCCCTGCGTGAAGGTGTCTTGTCGCGGTTGGAAAGGGGATTGCCCCTGCTCCCTTCGGTGGACCCAAGGTGAGGTCCGTGGTTTGGCACCATCTTTGGAACGCATAGGTCTCCATTCATTCTTTCATTCACGCAACATGGCGCATCTACTTTTGATCGACGACGAAGCCCCCATCCGGAAGAGCCTTCGCGAAATTCTGGAATACGAAGGGCATGAGGTGATCGAAGCATCCACGGGCATGGAGGGTGTCGTCTTGGCGACCAAAAAACCCTTTGACGGCATTTTTTGCGACGTCAAGATGCCGCAGATGGATGGCTTGGATGTCTTGGACATGTTGGCCAAAAAGAAGGTCGCTGCACCTGTGGTCATGATTTCAGGCCACGGCACCGTGGAGACGGCGGTGTCCGCTTTGAAAAAGGGAGCGTACGACTTCATCCAAAAACCCCTTGACCTCAACAGGGTGCTTGTCACCTTGAGGAACATGCTGGAAAGAGAGGCGCTTGTGGAGACCACCAAGGTGCTCAAGAAAAAGGTCCACGTGGCGCAGTCCCATGCGATGGTGGGGGATTCTGAAGGCATTCGAGAGATCCTGTCCATGGTGGATACCGTGGCGCCGACCGATGCCCGGGTGTTGGTCACCGGGGCCAACGGATCTGGCAAGGAGCTCGTGGCGAGGCAAATCCACAACGGGTCTGGCCGTGCAGACGGGCCCTTTGTGGAGGTCAATTGTGCAGCAATCCCCTCGGAATTGATCGAGAGTGAATTGTTTGGCCATGAGAAAGGGGCATTCACCAGCGCAGTCTCACAGCGTCGCGGGAAGTTCGAGCAGGCCCAAGGAGGCACCTTGTTTTTGGACGAGGTGGGCGACATGAGTGCCGGGGCCCAAGCGAAGGTCCTTCGCGCCCTGCAGGAACAAAAAATCTCACGTGTGGGATCCGACAAGGACATCTCGGTCGATGTTCGCGTGGTGGCGGCCACCAACAAAGACCTTCGCAAGGCCATCGCCGAGGGCGATTTCCGAGAGGACTTGTACCACCGCCTTGCCGTGGTGCCCATCCACGTCCCGTCTCTAGCCGATCGATCGTCTGACGTGCCATTGCTTGTCGACCATTTCCTCCAGGTGTTTTGCGGGCAGTCCGGCCGCGCGGTGCCTGCCGTGACTCCAGGCGCCATGAAGTTGCTGCGTTCAGCCCCTTGGACTGGGAATGTGCGCGAACTGCGGAATGCGGTGGAGCGGCTGCTCATCTTTTGTCCTGCGGGAGAAAAAGTGGACGAGAAGTTGTTGGCCAAACACGGCCATCTCGGGCCTTGATGCCCACATGAATATGTGTTGAAGGATTGGTTGTCAGACAGATGGAGGCAACCCAGGCGAGAACGCTCCGTCTTCCATGAGGATCAAACACAACCTCATGGACCTTCTCAATGCTTTGAATCTGGACGGTGGCATGGCCCTTGGGGCCCTCTTTGTCGCCTTGGTTGCACTTGCGGGCAATTGGCGTTTGTACGTCAAATGTGGCCAACCCGGTTGGTCCGTGGTGGTGCCAGGCTACAACGTGGTGGTCGCCATGTGCATCATTGGACGCCCCGCCTCACATGCCTTGCGGTTTTTGATCCCAGGGTACAACATCTATTTTTTCTTTCGCACCATGATGGAGGTGGCGTCAACGTTTGGGAAGCGTTCCACTCTTGACCACGTTTTGGTCTGTGTCTTTCATGTGTTCTATGTCCTCAACTTGGGGCTGAGCGAGGAAGAGGAATACCAAGGCCCCGTACACGGGAAGCTCTCGAGGAGCAACGCCCAAGACACGGCACTGTCGATGGCCTAAATCCCCAATTCAGCCTTGCAGCTTCTCCAAGGCTGCATCAATGGCCGCTTGCAGGCCACCCGCATTGCTTCCTCCTGCTGTGGCGAAGAACGCCTGGCCTCCACCGCCTCCACCGATGTGGCTGGCCAATTCACGGACCAAATTGCCCGCGTGCAAACCACGTTGTTCCACGACATCGTCGCTGACGGCGATGGACAGGGTCACCTTGCCTCCCTTTTCGCTGCCAAACACCCCAAAAAATGGGGCACACTCCGCCTTGAGCTGGAAGGCCAAATCTTTGATGTTCTTGCCGTCCAAATCCACAATGGCACCAATGGCTTGGACGCCATGGATGGTTTGAAGTTGGCCGAGCAACTCTTGTTTGATGTTGCCGGCTGCGGCCCTCTGGAAGCCTTCGATTTCTTTGCCCAATTGGGCGTTGGCTTGAAGCAGGTCGCCAATGGCTTGTGCAGGGTCCGCCGCACCTTTGAGCATGGCTTTGATGGCCCCCAATTGCTGACGTTCATCTTGCTGTGCTTCCATGGCGGCGCTGCCTGTGCGGGCTTCGATGCGTCGGATGCCAGCCGCCACGGCACTTTCGCTTTCAATGCGGAAGGGACCAATGGCCCCTGTGGCGGGCACATGGATGCCGCCGCAAAGCTCTTTGGAAGATCCAAACTCAATCATGCGAACGGTCTCCCCGTACTTTTCTCCAAAGAGCATCATCGCTCCTGCTTTTTGGGCATCGGCCAAGGCCATGTTCCTGTGTTCTGTGCAAGCTAGGTTCTCGAGGATGCGAGATTGCACCAGCGTTTCGACGCGGGCCAATTCCTCGTCGGTGACCTTTTGGAAATGCGCAAAGTCAAAGCGGAGGGACTGCGGCTTCACCAACGAGCCCTTTTGCTCGACATGCGCACCCAATACTTCGCGCAGGGCTTCGTGAAGAAGGTGGGTGGCACTGTGGTTTCGGGCGGAATCTCCACGACGGGCCACATCGACGATGGCTTCAAACTTCCCTGTCGACGAGACAGGCACTTGGTCCATGACGTGGACGATCAGGTTGTTTTCTTTTTTCGTGTCGGTCACGCGGAAGCTGCTTCCCTCTGGCGACTTGAGCACCCCTTGGTCTCCTACTTGTCCACCTCCTTCAGGGTAGAAAGGCGAGCGGTCAAACACAGCTTGAACGAACTTTTTCTTCTTCGCCTCGACTTCGCGGTACCGGAGCAAAGTGACCTCGGCCTCGACTTTGTCGTAGCCAATGAACGACGTGGCACCCTGATGTTCTGTCACCACTTGCCAATCGTCCGCGGTGATTTTCCCGGCCTCCCGTGAGCGGTTCTTTTGGGCTTGCAGAAGCCCTTCGAACCCTTGGTGGTCGATTCTCAATTGCTGTTCACCGGCGATGAGGGCGGTCAAATCCACGGGGAACCCAAAGGTGTCGTAGAGCTCAAACACCAATTTTCCAGCCAGCTCCTTCCCAGGTGTCATGCCTTGGGTGGCCACCGAGAGGCGCTCCATGCCAGAGGCCAGGGTCCGCAAAAAGGACTGTTCTTCCTGTTCAATGACCTGTTGGATCAGCGCTTTCTGGGATTTCAATTCTGGGAAGGTCCCTGACATTTGGCTTTCCAAGACTTCCACGAGGGTGTAGATGAAGGGCTCATTCATGCCCAAAAAGGAGGATCCATACCGGACCGCCCGTCGCAAAATCCTGCGGATGACGTACCCCGCTCCCGTGTTGGAAGGGAGTTGGCCGTCGGCAATGGAAAAAGCCACGGCACGCACGTGGTCGGCAATGACCCGGAAGGCCACTGCCTCGGAACTGTCGTCTCCGGGGTAGTCTCGACCGCTTTGGGTGGCGATGGCGTCGAGAAGTGGCGTGAAAATGTCGGTGTCGTAGTTGGATTGCTTGCCTTGGAGAGCCATGGCCAGCCGCTCAAAGCCCATCCCCGTGTCGATGTGCTTGTGGGGCAGAGGCACAAGGGATCCATTGGACATGCGGTTGAATTCCATGAACACGAGGTTCCAAATCTCGACGACTTGGGGATGGTCTTCATTCACAAGACCTCGCCCATCGACTTTGGCGCGCTCCTCCGCGTTGCGGAGGTCGACATGGATTTCCGAACAGGGACCGCAAGGCCCGGTTTCGCCCATTTCCCAGAAGTTGTCTTTTTTGTCAGCGGCCAGAATCCGGTCGTTGGCCACGTGCTTTTGCCATTGGGTGCGCGCCTCGATGTCTTCTGGCAACCCATCGCCGGCGTCCCCTCCGAAGACGGTGATGTAGAGGCATTCGGGGTCCAAGCCATAACGGTCGGTCAAGAGCTCCCATGCCCAGTCGATGGCCTCGGCCTTGAAATAGTCGCCAAACGACCAATTCCCCAACATCTCAAACAGCGTGTGGTGGTAAGTGTCGACCCCCACTTCTTCCAAGTCGTTGTGCTTGCCGCTGACGCGCAAGCACTTTTGGGTGTCCGCGATGCGTGGGTTGGTGATGGGCTGGTTGCCGAGGAAAAAATCCTTGAAAGGATTCATCCCAGCATTGATGAACATCAGGGTGGGATCGTCCTTCACGACCATGGGCGCCGAGGGCACAATGGTGTGTTGTTTCTCTTTGAAAAAATCCAAAAATGTCTGGCGAATGAGACGTGATTCCATGGGGCTCAAAATTGCACCGTGAAAGTACGGAACACACATCCACGAAAGAATCACGACCTTTGTGCTTCCATGAAGTGGACCCAACGGCGATTCAACCCCGACACCCTAAGGGTGGAGCAGGTGCCTTTGTCACGAAGAGAAATCTTGCGTGGCGTGGCCTTGCGTGGCCTGTTGGTTCTGGGCATTGGGGCGTCGAGCGTGTGGCTCGTGGACCAACTTTTCCAGAGCCCTGCCGACCGCGCGAGGGACCGTGAAATCGCCTTTTTGGAGGGGCAGCTTGGGGACATTCGGGAGGAAGTGAAGTTGATGGAGGCCGCCATGGAGGACATCTCAGAGCGCGACGATGCCGTGTACAGGACCATTTTGGGCGTTCCACCTGTTCCGGAGCATCTCCGTCATCCAGGCATTGGAGGGGTGGACCGGCATGCCGAAGTCAGGGGACATGTGCATTCGGAAGAGGTGTCCGCTTTGAGGGCACGCGTTGCGGGTCTGCAACGGTCGCTTGTGGCCCAATCGAAATCGTTGGACGAGGTGACGGACATGGCGCTGGAATTTGAGAAACGATTGGAATCCATTCCCGCCATTCAGCCAGTTCGCAACGAGGATTTGGGGCGCATGGCCAGCGGGTGGGGATACCGGATCCATCCGATTTACAAGGTTCGAAAATTCCACTACGGCATGGATTTCAGTGCGCCTGATGGCACGGAGGTGTTCGCGACCGGCGATGGCGTGGTGGTGAAGGTGAAGCGGCTGTACAACGGCTATGGCAGACACATCGTCATCCGCCACGGATTTGGCTACGAGACGCTGTATGCCCACATGAGCAAGTCGTTGGTCCGGCGTGGAGACAAGGTCCAGCGAGGCCAAGTCATTGGCCACGTGGGCAGCACGGGGACGTCCACTTCTTCGCACTTGCACTACGAAGTCCACAAGGACGGAATCAAGGTGAACCCCGCACATTACTATTTCAACGACTTGAGTCCGTTGGAATATGAGGCGATGCTGGAGGCGTCGGAAGTGGAGAACCAAAGTTTGGACTGAGCGACTTATCTTGCTGCCTGTCATGCCATTGAACCAACCCGTCCAAAAGCGATACTTCAGCATCTCTGAGGTGGCCAAAATGTTGGAGGTGAAGCCGTCGTTGCTTCGCTTTTGGGAAAAACAGTTCAAACAGATCGCCCCCAAAACCAACGCCCGCGGGAAGCGCGCCTACAAGCAGGAGGACATCGACATCATCCGACGGATCTACGATTTGGTCAAGGTGCAGGGATTGACCCTGGAAGGTGCACGAAAGTCATTGGTGGCGAGGAAAGGAGAGGCCAAGGAGAGAGGGGTTCAGGCCATGTTGGCGACGCAGCCCTCCGCATCCGCGGCAAGTGCCCAGGCCCAGGCGCAGGCAAACGCAGCTTCTCAACAGGAGGCTGTGGCCAAGCTCAAGAAGATCCGGCAGACGCTGCTTGAGGCACGCGCCGCGCTTGGTTGATCAAGTGGTGCCTCACGTAGTCCTCAATGCCCGACTCGAGCGATCGGAAGGGATTCGTGTACCCTGCGGCCCGCAATTTGGACAAGTCAGCTTCTGTGAAGTATTGGTAGGTGTCACGGATGTCCTCAGGGGTGTCGATGAATGAAATGTCGGGTGCCTTCTTCATGGCCTTGAAGGTGGCGTGGACCAAATCGAGGAACGTGCGGCCCTTGCCGCTCCCCAAATTGTACAGCCCCGAATGCTCAGGAATGCGGTGGTGCATGAAGTGTAGCAACACCTCGCACACATCTTCGACATGCACAAAGTCTCGGGTTTGGTGACCATCCTTGAAATCGGGACGGTGGCTTCGGAAGAGCTTCATGGCGCCGGTCGCTTCCACTTGACGAAAGGTGTGCAACACCACTGACGCCATCCTTCCTTTGTGGAATTCATTGGGGCCGTAGACGTTGAAAAACTTGAAGCCCGCCCAGAAGTAGGGCTTTCTTTCTTGGGCCAAAGCCCAAGCATCGAAGTCTTTCTTGGAACGGCCGTAGGGGTT
>JBELJW010000217.1:0-2901 GCA_042089975.1 Flavobacteriales bacterium
AGAGAGGGGCTTCCTCAGTGGCATGCATTGTTTGCTGGTGCTGCCGTCAACCCCATCAAAATGGAGAAATTGAAGCATCGATTGGATGCCTGCAATTGTGTCATTGGTTTGGGAAGGGTGCACGACCCCGCTGGGCGGATTTCGGAAGAAGACGAGGCATGGGCCGTTGCCGGTGCCGTGCAAAACATGCATTTGACCTGCACTGCATATGGACTTGGAGCCAAATGGACGACCCCCGGTTTCATGGGGTTGCCGGAAGTCAAGGAGGCCCTGCTTTTGCCAGAACAAGGGAGGGTGATGGGGTTGTTTTACGTTGGGTATCCCAAGGGCGATTGGCCGTCAAGCCACCGTTGGCCATTGGAGTTTGTCACCCGATGGCGGCACACTTCAGATGAGGAAGCAGATCACCATCAATTGAAGCCCACGCTGTAAGCCCACTGATTCATGCGTTGGGTCAACCATTACAGCCATCCAGGGGACAACCGATACAGGGTGTTCGTGTTTCGTGACAGCCGCTATGTGCATCGTTTTGAGGAGCGATGTGGTGCGGAAGGCATTCCTTTTGAACGGCATGAGGAACGAGGGGAAGTCATGTTTGGCATTGCCAAATCCAGGGATGCAGAGGCCATGAGGATCAACCATCTCGTGCATGCGGAATTCCGTGACCCGTTCATTCCCCACAAGGGTTGGCGATGGGGGTTGCTTGTGTTCACTGGAAGCATTTTGGCCTTGGCGCTTTGGGGCTGGTTGACCTCCACCGCTGCACATGGACAAACGCAGGGCTTGCCTTGGGAGCTTGATGTGGTGGGGCGAATGCACCTGCCAGTCAAGGCCATGGGCATGGAGCCGACGTTGGTGCAAGGACAAGGTGTGAATGCCACGTGGGATCCAGGTTTTGGCACAGAGGTGGGCCTGAGGATCCATCGTCGTCTTCGCGATGGTTGGACGCTGGGAGGGGGGCTGGAGTGGGTGCGGAGAGAGCACCGCATTGTGGTGCAATTTGAAAGCGATTCTCTTGGGCTTTCCACGGTGGACACGTTGCCTCAGATGCGCAGTTTGTCGTACCGCTTGCCATTGCTTGGGGGCATCCGCATCCCATTGGGTTGGAAGGAGACCGAATTGCAAGCAAGCGGGGGTGTGGGCGTCGAATGGAAGACGTCGGAGACGATTGTTTCAGAATTCAATCAGACTTCCGGAGCCGATCGTGTGGTCCAAGCTTACCAAGGACGCAGCAGGTATGTGGTGGTGCCCGTCTTGGCCGAAATCGGCATCCAGAGGCGTGCCAAAAAAGAGAAGCCCGGTTGGTATGTGGGCTGGTATTGGTCGAGTCCCATGGGCCGAGGAGCCTGGGCGGAGAACACTTGGACCTCAGGGTCCAATTCTGGATTGGCGCGCAATTGGCTTTCTCAAGTCGTCACTGGCCTGGATGTGAGGCTGGTGTTGCCCGAGTGAGGTTCCCGGTGGTGCCGTGCGGTCACCCGCCCGCGCCAAGCATGCTGCGTACAATGCCTGAGATGACCTTTCCGTCCGCCCGCCCCGCCATGGCGGCGGAAGCTTGGCCCATGACTCTCCCCATGTCCGCCATGCTGGAAGCGCCGGTTTGGGCGATGATGGCGGTGACCTTCTCTTTGATTTCCGATTCACTCAGTGCCTTTGGGAGGTACTCGGAGATGACCGCTGCCTGGTTCCGTTCTTCTTCCTCCAAGTCGGCACGCCCTTGCTCCGCATAGAGCGTGGCCGTTTCGTTTCTCTGCTTGAGAAGTTTGGACAAAATGGCCAATGTTGTGGCGTCCTCGATGGTGTCCCCAGCTCCTTCCTTTGTGGCCTCCAAGAGCAATTTGCTCTTGATGTCCCGAAGGGTGGCGAGGCGAACCTTGTCTTTTGCACGCATGGCATCCTTGATGCCTTGGGTGATTTGGTCAGCGAGATTGGCCATCAGTCCACGTTGTCATGAAGGAAGGAGTTGTCGTCCCGGAGTTCGGTGCGGCGGTTTCCTTCTGCATCGACCTCTTCCTTCAGGCTGAATCTGCTCATGGACGATTCCGAGCTGTGCGGTGTGTCTTCGATGGAGACATTCCGGCGTTTGTAGGCGGGTTCGTTTTCCAAGTCCGCGATTCTTCCGGGAAGGTTCAATTTGCTCTTGAATTCTGCCAGGTTGCGCGTGATTTGACGCTGACGCTCTGCAAATGCTTCTCGAGAAGGCTGGACGGATGGCTGCGGCTGAGAAGTCGCGTCCTCTTCGTCTGTGGTCCAGTCAGATTCTGTTGGCGTGGCTTCGGCCGGAACCGCATCTGGTGGGGTGTCAGGCGTCAGATCATCGGGCTCTGGGACTTCATCGAGGTTGTAAATGACAAACCCCTCGTCTGTCCCTGTGTCCATGGTGTCGTTCGATAAGGCAGTGCTTTCCAATGCTTGGTCTTCCACAGCATTCGACTCCTCATGGGTCAAACTGGCTTGGGGCAAGTCGGCTTGGGCTTCAGGCGTGGGGACCTCTGCGAGAGGTGCCTCCTCGGCCGATGGGAACAATTCCTTTTGGGGGGCCTGCAGATCCCACTTCAAGTTGTCAGACACGAGGTCAACATGGGGTTCTGAGGAGTCGGGTTGAACCAAGAACGGCTCAGCGTCTTCAGGGGCTGGGGTGGGCACCACAGGTGGCACATTGTTCTCCACAGTGTCTTCCTTTTCGAGGTAGTGTTTCTTGGGCGAAGAGACGGCTTGGGTTTGGTCGAGGTTTTTGCCTTCAAATCCTGTGGCGATGACGGTGACACAGAGGTCTTCGCCAAGGTTTGGATCCGTTCCGTAACCCCAAATGACCTCAGCTGTTTGTCCAGCTGAGGCTTGGATGTGGTCTGTGATCTCCATGATTTCGTCCATGAGGATCTCTTCCGTGCCAAACGTGAT
>JBELJW010000218.1:0-2857 GCA_042089975.1 Flavobacteriales bacterium
TGCTCGATGAAGAAATGGGTGTACAGCGAAGTCACCAACAAAGCTTGTGACAGCCTTTGGTGGTGTTTTTCAGGGCGGTGCCCCAACTCGTGTGCCACGTTGATGCCCAAAATGCTGCAAGAAAAGCCCATGGCCATCACCACCCCCCACCATTCTGTGGACCAAAGTTCTCTTGTGCCTTGCGAAATGTCCCACAAAAACCAGGCAAGCAAGGCATATTGAATGAGGACCATGGACCACAACATCATGTCGTAGCTTTTGTCCGCGGACACCCATTCACGCTCTGCCTTGCTTAGGTTTTTGGACGAGGGTGGCAGCACCATTTCAAGCAGAGGGAGCACGCCAAAACCGTAGGCAATGGCCCACCATGTGAAGGGGCCTTCTGACAAAAACGACAGCGCCACAACGGCGGGAATCGTGAATCCTGCAGCGTACTTCAACACGCGCCAAGGGGAAAGTCCAGGGGACTGGTTCATGTAGCCAAGTTAGGGTTTGTGGAAAAGAGATTGACATCTTGCTATTCTTCCACTTGGTGTAAGGCGAAGCGAGTGATTTTCTTCGCTTGAGAAAACACCTTACACAAATGCTCTATGAAACATTTCAACACCCTCCTTCTTCTTGCCGCATGCAGCATGCATGCGTCAGCGCAAGCACCGTTCAATGACCTCTGTGCGGATGCCGCAGATCTGTCCGCGCTTTTGGGCCAGGGCATTGGCCAGAAACAAACCACTGATCCATACAGCAACGTCGATGCGACAGGTGAACCAGAGCTTGCAGAAGGATTGGAGGGGTATTGGTTTGACGCTGATGCGGACGGCAACGATGTCAGTGTGGACCAGTCGGTTTGGTTTCGCATGGAAGGAGATGGAAACACTTACCAGTTTATGACCATCAATTGTGCAGGTGCTGCCCTCTACAGCGATGACACACAAATGGCTTTGTACCGTGGCAATTGTGACGTCTTGACATTGGTTGCGGCAAACGACGACTTGCAGCCCTTTTGGGATGTCAATTACGGTTGGTACTATTCGTGGACGGATGCCAAATTGGACGATGGCGAAACGTATTTTCTGATGGTGGATGGGTACAATTGGAACGATGGAGACAACTTTCAAGGGGTGGCCCAGGGAAGCTTTTGCTTGACCGTGATGCAAACCACCAACATGGGCGAACACAATGCTTGCAGTGGCGCACTTGGCATCGACGACATTTTTGAGCCCAGCGGAGCGGGCCTTTCTTTTGTCGGTCCTTTTGACAACACCCCAGAGGGGAGTGGCATCGTCCCCAACCCAAATGCAGAGACCCTGGGCACGGAATGCTGGGAAGACGGCCCCACGGAAGATGGCTCTGTGTGGTTCAAATTCACCGGAGATGGAAACTCTTACACCATCACCCACACTTACTGCGACGACGACAACTTGGCCTACATGTTTGCTTGGGACTCACAAATGGCACTTTACACAGGTTCATGCGGTGAATTGGTGCCGGTGGGTTGCTTTGAAGATTTTGACACGGACAACAATGGATTCTGGGCCGAGGTAGGCTTTGACAGTGAAGAGGGAGAGGAGTATTTCCTTCGTTTTGATGGGTTTCATTGGACCAACAATGGCTTTGAATGGACGGCAAATGGAGCATTTTGTTTGCAAGCGTTTTCGGGCAATGTGAACGCGGTAGAACCTCTTGAAGTTGTGGAGATGGAGGTCTTCCCCAACCCCATGTCCGAGGGAAAACTGACCTTGTCCTGGCCGGGAGAGGATGCTGTGGCAGACGTGGCTGTATTCGACATCAAGGGCCGCCAAATCATGGGGCTTCGTCAGGTGGTCAGAGAAACGACTCTCGACCTTGATTTGCCAGCCGGCTCCTATGTGTTGAAGATGCGCTCGGCCTCGACCACATCGAGCACGACCATTCAGGTCATTCGCTGATTGTTGCGCAGTTGAGAAGATTCTAGACCTTCAGAAAGAGGGCATGCGCCGGGCTTTTGTCCGCAGCATGCCCTCGTTTTTTGCCCTTCACCAAGGATTTGTCAGGCAGAAGTGTCGACTTGGTCTGTTGAAAACATCTCCTTTCAAGCCTTCCAAACAACAACAACGTCCAAGAAATTGGCTGGACACAAATCTTTCAATTCCCATGAGGTCATTCTCTCTTTTTCTTTCGTGCTTTTTTCTGCTTTCGGCTTCTGCCCAAGACGGCAATCTTGGATTGGATCAGGGCAACGCCGATGTCAAGAACCACCTTCTTCAGGTTGATCTTTTGAGTTTGGCTGGAGGGGTCTCTGACCTTCGTTTTGAGGCGGGACTGAATGAGCGGAGTTCGATGAGCATCCGCGGGGTGGTGTTGGAAGAAGATTCCCTCGCGGCCAGTTTCTTTGCCCTCTCTTATCGGATGTACCCGATTCAAGCTTTGGGCAATGCGCCCAAGGGGTTTTACATCGGTCCTAGAATGTACAGGGGGTCCATTGCTGAGATGGTGCCTGATGGGGATGAACCCGTGGGTGAAGATGAAGAGGTTGAATATGAGTGGAACGAAGTGGTGAGCGGTCTTGGGTTTGGGTTTGAGACGGGTTATCAATTCAACACAGGCTTTGGTTTGACAGTCGATTTGGGGATTGCGTTGAATGTTTCCCAGCAAGTGATTCAATTTTCAGGAGAGGGCGTGGATGAAGCATTTACCCGCTGGCCCCAACCTTCCTTTGGGTTGGGTTGGCGGTTCTGACACCCCCAATTGCATTGTGCCACTGCCATTCACCAATGAGCTGTGAACAAGTGTTGGGTCGCCTTCAAAAGTGAGCCATTGCATTCGCGTAATTGCGAAACAACAAAACCCTTACGTTATGAAGAAGCGATTGATTGGAACC
>JBELJW010000219.1:0-2850 GCA_042089975.1 Flavobacteriales bacterium
CAATCTTGGCCTTGCGCAGCAAGGCTCGAGGGAAGGAGAAGAAAAAAATCCCGGCCGGCAGGTCGGGAATTTTTTTTGAAGGAATGGGGCAGCACATGATGTGCCCGGGCGGCACGCCGTTCGATGTACTTTCGTGGCATGGCAACGTCCCTTTTTGAATCCTGGAGTGCAGAGAGGTGGAAGGCCACAGCCCGTGGCCAAGAGGACGTGGCAGGTGAGCTGCGATGGGACGGATTGCGCATCCCGCAGGTGGTGGCTGAGGCGATGGATGCGGTCGAGGTGCCTGTAGGGTCCCGGCCCCAAGGAGGCTGGGAGATTCAGCAGAGCTTTTCGGAGAAAGACACCATGATGAAGGGCCTCATGCATGGGGTCGAAGGCATCCGAACGTCGGCCGAAGGGATGGATGGCGAGGCGCTCAGGGCGTTGCTCGCTGACGTCCACCCGGAGATGGTGGCGCTCCACGTCGACGGTTACAACACCGTGGGTGCGTTGCGCGCCGTGGTGGCGTGGGCAGATGGAAAGGTGGTGCGCGGCTCGAGCACCTGGGATGCAGGCCTCGAGAATGAATTTGACAGGGAAGCCTTGGCACTTCACGCCGAGGCGTGGCATGCGGCCATGTCGGCGTTTCACGTGTGGGGAGTGGACGCGGCCAAATGGCAGGACCGCGGCATGATTCATGTCGATGCACTGGGCGCCATGCTCAGCGCCTCGAAGGAAGCCTTGAACGTGCTCGTGTCGGCTGGCTGGTCGCTCGAAGACGCGGCGAAGCATGCGACGCTGCGCCTCTCCTTCAGCACCGATGTGTTGTCGAGCGTGGCGATGGCCCGCGCGGCCCGCGCTTTGTGGTCGCGGTTGCTCGCCTCGATGGGCATGGCGGCAGGCGCTGTGGTAAGGCTCGAAGCCCAAACCTCGACGCTTGGACTGCACGCCGACGCCTCGCATTCCCGCGACGCCTTGCTCAGCCACACCATTGCGGCGTACGCCGCGGTGCTGGGGGGCGTGGACGGGCTTGAAGTCCGACGCCATGATTTCAGGGAGGTGCTGGAAGGGCGGGAGGACCGCAACGAGGCCGTGCGCGCCGAGCGTTGGGCCCGCAACATCCAACATGTCTTGCGCGAGGAGGCTGGGCTTGGGGAGCATGTCGATGTCATGAAGGGCAGCCGGGCCGTCGAGGTCTTGACGCGACAAATGGCAGAACAGGCCTGGGCAAGGCACGAAGAGATGGAGGCGGCAGGCGGTTGGCGCGCCGGCGCAGACTTGATGACTGCGTGGACACTCGAGGGGCAGCGCGCCCACCTTGCAAGGCCATGGTACGTCTCAACGGACATGGCGCGCGGCGAGCAGGCTTGGATGCAAGATGTCCGTTCGCGGTTTTTCGCACTCGATCATTCCACACAGGAGCCGTCGCGTGAGCCGATAGATGGTGCGGCGTGGCCCAAGGAGTTGTGCGAGGACGTTGACTCGGGGCGCCAGGCGCACCCCCACGAAGACTTTGGGCCTGGTGTGGCGCCTTACCTCGGAGGACCCTACGCGACGATGTATGCCGTGCGTCCTTGGACGGTCAGGCAATACGCAGGATTTTCGACGGCGGAGGAAAGCAACGCGTTTTACCGCCGCAACCTCGCGGCCGGCCAAAAGGGCCTCAGCGTTGCCTTCGACCTCGCCACCCACCGTGGTTACGACAGCGACCACAAACGCGTGCAAGGCGACGTGGGTAAGGCCGGGGTGGCGATCGACAGCATCGAAGACATGAAGCGCCTCTTTGAAGACATCCCGCTCGACCAGATGAGCGTCAGCATGACGATGAACGGTGCGGTGCTGCCGATTTTGGCCTTCTACATCGCGGCGGCTGAGGAGCAAGGTGTGGCGCAGGAACAGCTGACGGGCACCATCCAAAACGACATCTTGAAGGAATTCATGGTGCGCAACACGTTCATCTATCCGCCGGCGCCTTCGATGCGCATCATCAGCGACATCTTCGCCTACACCGCCGAGCACATGCCGCGGTTCAATTCGATCAGCATCAGCGGCTACCATATGCAGGAGGCAGGGGCAACGCAGGAAATCGAGTTGGCGTACACCTTGGCCGATGGCTTTGAGTACGTCAAGACTGGGGTGGAGGCGGGCCTCGAGGTGGATGCCTTTGCGCCCCGCTTGAGCTTCTTTTGGGCCAACGGCATGGCGCACCTGAAGGAGATTGCCAAGATGCGCGCCGGTCGCGTGTTGTGGGCGGACCGCATGAAGGGAGAGTTTGGCGCCAATGCAAAAGGCCAAATGCTTCGCACCCACACCCAAACTTCCGGTTGGTCCTTGACCGCCCAGGACCCGTGGAACAACGTGGCGCGCACGGCCATCGAGGCCTTGTCCGCCACCATGGGCGGCACGCAGTCCCTGCACACGAACTCCTTGGACGAAGCCATCGCCCTGCCCACAGACATGTCGGCCCGCATCGCCCGCAACACACAATTGCTGCTTCAGCAAGAGGCCGGCTACACCGATGCGGTCGATCCTTGGGCCGGTAGCCACGTCTTGGAAGACCTCACGGCCGAGATGATGGCATCTGCCGAGGCACTCATGGCGGAGATCGTCGAGAAGGGTGGCATGGCCAAGGCCATCGACGATGGTCTCCCCAAGCTTCGCATTGAAGAAGCTGCGGCCATGAAGCAGGCCAACATCGACCGCGGCCGGGACAAGATCATCGGGGTCAACCTCTTTGCAGTCGAGGACGAGGACGACGTGGAGGTGTTGGTGGTGGACCAAGAGGCGGTCCAACGGCAGCAATTGGATGGTCTGGCGTCTTTGAAGGCCGGCCGCGACCAAAAAGCCGTGGACCGCACCCTCCACGCCCTC
>JBELJW010000220.1:0-2827 GCA_042089975.1 Flavobacteriales bacterium
CATTTTGAGCGTCATGAATTGAGAGACCTCTGCAATCAATCGGTTCACTGAAAAGAGCATGTCTCCAGAATGTCCGTGCTGCACTTCCTGTTCATGGTTGTGCAAGGAAAACCGAAGGTCTTCGATGGGTTTCCCCAACGCCTCAAGGGAAACGAAGTCCCCCACCACCGCAGATCCATCGAAGGCCTTGGCACGTTCCCACGGATGCCCTTGGGCCTTCAACTCGGACTGGATGTCGCGCGCAGTGAAGTCCAAACCCAATCCAACTTCGCTGTAATACCGTGGGGCATGGGCTTCGGAAATGGTCTTTCCCAAACGGTTGATTTTGACCACCAACTCCACTTCGTGGTGAACGTCCTGGGTCCATGAAGGGATGTAAAACGGATGCTTGTGGCTCAAAATCGCGCTTTGGGGCTTGAGAAACACCACGGGGCGTTCCGGCACTTGGTTCCCAAGCTCCGCGGCGTGGTTCGCATAATTGCGGCCAATGCAAATGATTTTCATGAGAAGGGTTCAGAAAGCTGTCAATCCCCGACAAAGAACGCCACCTCAACTCTTCTGTCCAAAGCTCCGCGGTTTTCGGCCCGTTCTTCCCCAAAATAATTGAGCACGACCCTGGTGGCCAGCACACCACTTTCCAGCAAATGGGTTCGAACGGCCTGAGCCCGTTTCTTGGACAAGGCCAAATTGGCGGACCGGTCGCCTGTCACATCTGCATGACCTGTGCACACCACACGCAAAGCCCCGTAGGCTCCAAGATATTCCATGACTTCATTGAGCTGCAGCTGGGCGGTCAGCGTCAAGCGGGCACTCCCCTCATAGAACTGCACATTGAACGAAGAAGGAAGGTTCAAGGCCTTCAGCGAGGGGTCGGCCGAAGGTGCGTTCCGATCTGGAGCCCAAGCCCCTTGGGCCAGATCGTTGGCTGTGGAGTCGTCCAAACGGCCAGAGCCTTGACGTTCCAGACGAGACAACCGCACATCCTGCGCTTCCAAAAGGTCCAACACACGCTCCATCATCGCTTGCATGGCCTGCATCCCTGGATCCCCAGATGACGCAGCCCGGCCGTCTTCCTGTCCCGGCCAAGAACTCTCATCTCCAGAAGGCAACAATGACATGGTCTCCAAGGAATAGTTCAATTCAATGGGCGTCAATTCTGTGCCTGGATCGAGTGTGCTCCAATCCTCCAAGGCATCCTTGGGCAACTGTTGTTCCACCGTCCCGATGCGCTGCAACAAGCCACGGTTGACAAAACGACCCAACTCAACACCTGCCTGGAGCAACAATTCCTGGATCCTTCCTTCCATGAGCACGTACAACTTCTCCTCAAAACTTCGGCTTGTGGCGGAGCGCATGCGCTCGACATCGCGGGCATCGAGTTCCTCAAAGTCCTTCAACAAATCATCGATTTCACTCGAGAAGCCCTCGAACCGCTCCTGGCCTGCAAACGAACGAATGCGCATGATGTCGGACACCGTGCGCTGTATCTGCCTTTTCACCGCGCGAGGCCCGTCCCGCCAACCGATGTCCTCTGCATCCAACTCCATTTGGCCCCTCAAGTAGACCCCGAGTGCATCCAAGGCCACTTGGCGAAGTTGCTCCAACTCGGGATCGGGTGCAGTGGCATAGTAATTCACAACGAGTGTTCCCTCTTGGCTTCCCGTTTTCAGTGGGTCTTTTATGGTTTGGCCCCACCCCATGGTCATGCAGCCCATGGCTGCAAGGCAGCACAGGACAGATCGCACATGCGGCGGCATGCTCGACAGATGATGGAGGGCGATCATGTCCCCAATTTCGGGAATATTATGTTAATTACTTGCCTTCTTGGCGAAGAACCGTCTTCACGGTGTACAAAAGGATCTTCAAATCAAGCAGAAGAGAGATGTTCTCGAGGTACATGATGTCGTACCTCAAACGCTGCCTCATTTGGGCCACATTTTCAGCATAACCATACTTGACTTGCCCCCAAGACGTCAGCCCCGGGCGCACCTTTTGCAACCTCAGAAAATGCGGACTTTGCTCGACAATTTGATCTGCAAAAAAGGCCCGCTCCGGCCTTGGTCCCACCATCGACATTTCCCCTCTGAGCACATTCCAAAACTGGGGCAATTCATCCATTCTCGTCTGCCTCAACCGTCGGCCCACCTGGGTGATTCGAGGGTCCTCGTCAGAACTGAGTTGAGGTGTCTCCCCTTCCGCATCCGTCACCATGGTGCGGAATTTGATGATCTGAAAGGGTTGGCCATGCAGCCCAAGTCGTTCTTGACGGTAAAACACAGGGCCATCGGATCCCCGTTTGACACGCCATGCAATCCAAGCAAACAATGGTGACAACACCAAAAGCGCCAGTCCACTCAGCACCACATCCATCACGCGTTTCGTGGCGCGCATGCCAGGCGACCAACTTCCTCTGCTCAAATTCACCAAAGGCACCCCAAACAAGTTCGAAGACCGCACCGTGCCAGCCATGAAATCAAGGGCGCCAGGCACGACAAGGAGCTCCACTCCCTTCCCCTCCAGCATGGCCATGCACCCCATCCCTGCAGAACCAGAAGGCATTGGGGTCGTCACCACCGCACGGTCCACAGACCTCTCTGTCTCCCAAGAGGCAAGTGCGCTCCCATGGTCCTCCCCTTCCACCAATGAGATTTGCTTGACGATGTTCCACCCTTTTCTGCCCGGGGTTTTGTCCAAGTCCATCAGGAAACGCTGATTGGCCTCCGCGTCCCCAAGCAAAATGGTGTCGAAGGCCCAAGCCCCCGACTGTACGCGATGCACAACCCGTGCCGTCCACCGGTACCTCGCCCACAACACGAGGGTCACATGC
>JBELJW010000024.1:0-16231 GCA_042089975.1 Flavobacteriales bacterium
CCCCGTCCTCTGCCCCAAGCTTGACCCCTCCTTGCTTGATGCCAGACAGAACCAATTGCTTCAAATCGTTGAGCTCTGCCTTCATGTCAAACAAAACCTTGTACAGGATCTCCCGCTCGTCCATGCCTTCTGCCGAGGTGGAGCCAGGGCCATCCACAGCACTTGGAAGGCGGCTGCGATGGGTTTCAGGCAAGTAGCCGAGCAAGGTGTCTGCATCGATGCGGCGCACCGTTTCAAGGATGCTCATTTGCTCGGTGACATTCTTCAATTGACGGATGTTTCCGGGCCATGGATAATGCTCCAAGATCTCAATCGCCTCATCGTCCAAACTCAGCGGTGGCATCCTGTACTGTTCGCTGAAGTCGGTGGTGAACTTTCGAAACAGCAAGTGCACGTCCCCTGACCGCTGGCGCAATGCAGGCAGCTGGATCGGAACTTGGCTCAATCGGTAATACAAGTCCTCGCGGAACCGTCCCCGAGAAATGGCTGCATCAAAATCGACATTGGTGGCCGCCACGACTCGGACATCCGTCTTTTGGACTTTGGAGGAACCCACTTTCATGAATTCTCCTGTTTCCAAAACACGCAGCAACCTGACCTGGGTCGTCAGCGGCAACTCCGCCACTTCGTCCAAGAAAATGGTCCCTCCATTGGCCTCCTCGAAGTAGCCCTTGCGGGTGTCTGTGGCACCTGTGAAGGCCCCTTTTTCATGGCCAAACAATTCCGAGTCAATGGTGCCTTCAGGAATGGCCCCACAGTTCACCGCCACGTACGAGCCGTGCTTTCTGGTGCTGAATTGGTGGACAATGCGCGGCATCACCTCCTTTCCCGTTCCGCTTTCTCCCAACACCAAAACACTGATGTCCGTGCTGGCCACTTGGGCCGCCACCATCAATGCGCGTTCCAAGGCGGGCGAACTGCCCACCACCCCAAACCGTCGTTTCAAAGCCCCCAAATCCATGCCTTACGCTTCTGCGGGTTCGTGGGTGACCTCGCCCATCAAGGTGACAGGTGTGCTGTCAAACGTCTTGACATTCGCATAATCGCCAGGCTTCAAATCGCCTTTTGGAAACACCACCACCGTGTTGTGGGTTGTGCGTCCAAAGAATTGATCGTCCCGCTTTTTGCTTGTGCCTTCCACCAACACCCTTAGGGTCTTGCCCATGAAGGCTTGGGTCCTCTCTTTTCCGTGGACCATTTGGCGTGAGATCACCTCCTGCAAGCGGGCCCCCTTGACCTCTTCAGGGACGTCGTCTTCAAATTTGCGTTCGGCCAAGGTTTTGGGGCGCTCGCTGTATTTGAACATGAAGGCCATGTCGTAGCGCACTTCGTCCATGAGTGACAAAGTGGCCTCGTGCTCCTCCTGGGTTTCTCCACAGAACCCCGAGATGACATCGGTGCTGATGGCACAATCGGGCATGATGCGCCGAATGGCGTCGATGCGGTTCAGGTACCACTCGCGGGTGTAGCCCCGGTTCATGCGTTTCAGCACATCGCTGTGGCCGCTCTGAACAGGCAAATGAATGTACTTGCAAATGTTGTCGTGCTTGGCCATGGCATGCAAGACGTCGTCGGTCATGTCCTTCGGATGGGAAGTACTGAAACGTATCCGCAAATCTGGGTTCACCATGGCCACCTTTTCCAAGAGCTCGGCGAAGCGAACCACTGGTTCGTCCTCGTTTTTCACCACGCCTTTGTTGTCAATGTTCCACTTGTAGGAATCCACGTTTTGCCCCAACAGGGTCACCTCGCGGTAGCCCTGATCAAACAATTCCTGGGCCTCCCTGACAATGCTCTGTGGATCCCGGCTTCTCTCGCGGCCTCTCGTGAAGGGGACCACGCAGAAAGAACACATGTTGTCGCAGCCACGCATGATGCTGATGAAGGCCGTCACTCCCCCTTTGTCCAAGCGAACCGGGCTGATTTCTGCATACGTTTCTTCCCTAGACAAAAGGACATTCACAGCCTTTTGACCTCCTTCCACCTGGTCCACGAGATTGGGCAGATCGCGGTAGGCGTCGGGGCCCACCACCAAGTCCACCAACTTCTCCTCTTCCAACAATTGCTCTCGCAAGCGCTCCGCCATGCAACCCAACACCCCCACCACCAAACTTGGGTTCCGCTTTTTGTTGCCCTTGAAATGAACCAAGCGCCGTCTCACGCGCTGCTCTGCATTGTCTCGGATGGCACAAGTGTTCAACAACACCAAGTCGGCATCGTCGGCGTCCCTTGTCGTCTGGTAGCCGGCATCCGCCAAGATGCTGGCCACAATTTCACTGTCGCTGAAATTCATTTGGCAGCCGTAGCTCTCCAGGTACAGTTTTCTTCCTGCGGAGCCTGGTCCTTTCACGACTGTTGCCTCTCCTTGACGGGTCTCCTCCAAGGGCTTTTGTCCTTCTCGCATGGTGCAAATGTACGCCACTGACAAATTGTCACCCCTTTAGGGGTATCCCCCTTGTTCTGGTTTTTGTTGCCCCCCATTCAACAAAAGTCTGCCCGAGATGTCTTTATTTTGCCCGCCCTAACCCCTTCCCCATGGCCAAGAATCTTGTCATCGTCGAGTCGCCTGCAAAGGCCAAAACCATCGAGGGTTACCTCGGGAAGGACTTTGTGGTCAAATCTTCCATGGGTCACATCCGCGATCTGGCAAAAGGCAATGAGAGCGTGGACATTGAAAACGATTTCGCCCCCAAATACGTCATCAGTCCGTCGAGCACCAAGGTGGTGACGGAACTCAAGAAGCTGGCCAAGAAGGCCGAAGTGGTTTGGCTGGCGACGGATGAGGACCGAGAGGGAGAGGCCATCAGCTGGCACCTCATGGAGGCCCTTGGTCTGACTGCTGACCAGACCAAGCGCATTGTGTTTTCGGAGATCACAAAACCTGCCATCCTAAAGGCCATTGAGTCTCCAAGAACAGTGGACACTGATTTGGTCAACGCCCAGCAAGCCAGACGCATTTTGGACCGCCTGGTAGGGTTTGAATTGAGCCCCGTTCTTTGGAAGAAAATCAGGCCCAAACTCAGTGCAGGAAGGGTCCAAAGTGTGGGGGTACGGATCATTGTCGACCGCGAACGGGAAATCGATGCGCACAATGCAGAGACTTCCTTCCGCGTGGTGGGGCACTTCGGCACGGGCAAAGCCATGGTCAAGGCCGCCTGCAACAAGTCCTTCAAAACGGAAAGTGAGGCGCAGGGATTCTTGGATGCATGCGCAGGAGCCACGCACACCGTGTCCTCGGTGGAAACAAAGCCTTCGACCAAAAAACCTGCCGCCCCGTTCACCACCTCCACCTTGCAACAAGAAGCTTCACGGAAGCTTGGGTTCAGCGTGAAAAGAACAATGGGCGTGGCCCAACGATTGTACGAGGCAGGCCGCATCACATACATGAGGACGGACTCGACGAACTTGAGTGATTTGGCCTTGGAATCTGCGCAGAAGCAAATCACCTCGGCCTACGGAGCGGAGTACGCGGAAACACGTTCCTACGCCTCCAAGTCCAAAGGGGCACAGGAGGCCCACGAAGCCATCCGTCCCACGGACCTTTCCCAAAATTCCGTGGAAGCCTCTGCAGAAGAACAAAGGCTCTACGACCTTATCTACAAGCGCACCCTCGCGTCCCAAATGGCCAACGCAAAGTTGGACAAAACCGTCGCCAAAATCTCTGTTTCTGGCCGTTCGGAGGAATTTGTGGCCCGAGGTGAAGTCATCACGTTTGAAGGCTTCCTCAAGCTTTACCTGGAAGGCACGGACGAAGAGGACGGGGTGGATGAAACCACCAAGGACATGCTCCCCGCCATGACGGAAGGCCAATCCATGGCCCGGGAGACGGTGGTGGCCACACAAAGGTTCACCAAACACCCCGCGAGGTACACGGAAGCGAGCTTGGTCAAACGCTTGGAGGAACTCGGCATTGGCCGACCCTCGACGTATGCCTCCACCATTGACGTGATGCAAAAGCGCGGCTATGTGGTCAAGGAGGACCGCGACGGCGTGAAGAGAGCGTACCGCGTCTTGACGCTTTCAGGAAAAGAGGTGAAAGCGGCCACAGAAACTGAAAATGCCGGGCAAGAGCGCGGCAAACTGTTCCCCACCGACATCGGTTTGGTGGTGAACGACTTTCTGCTGGAGCACTTCAGCGACATTCTGAACTACAATTTCACGGCAGATGTCGAAGCGCAATTCGACGTCATCGCCGAGGGAAACATGGACTGGAGGGCCATGCTGAAAAGCTTCTACACTCCCTTCAATGCCACGGTGGAGACCACCCTCGAGCATGCTGAACGCGCCTCGGGTGAGCGCATTTTGGGGGTTCACCCCGAATCTGGCGCCCAAATGCTCTGCCGCATCGGTCGGTACGGTCCCATGGCACAGATTGGTGGACCTGACGACGAAGAAAAAAAGTACGCCTCGTTGTTGCCGGGACAGTCGATTGAAACCCTGACCTTGGAAGAAGCCCTTGACCTGTTCAAACTCCCGAGAACACTCGGGGAACACGAGGGCAAAAAAGTCAGCGCTGCCATTGGGCGATTTGGTCCCTACGTGCGCTACGACGGCAAGTTCGTTTCGCTCAAGCGCGACGACGGAGATGACCCCTATACGGTCACCTTGGAGCGGGCGTTGGAATTGATCAAGGCCAAAATGGAAGCCGATGCCAAAGCCCTGATCAAGGTGTTTGAAGAAGACGACACCGTCCGGGTCCTCAACGGTCGCTACGGGCCCTACATCAAAGCTGGCAAGCTCAACGCCACCATCCCCAAGGACGAAGTTCCTGCGGACCTGACCTGGGACCGCGCCCAAGAACTCATCGAAGAGGCCAAAAAACGGCCGAAACGGGGACGCAAAAAGAAGTCCTAACGCGCTTGTTTCTAGGGTGATTGGCACCTGCGTCCACATTCGTTTGTGAATGCTTGAGGGCGCCAGGCGTTTTCGCAGCCCTTCCCCACGTCGACCTTGCGGTCCATGCAAGACGGCTTCCTCGACTTGTTCGAACCTGTGAACGTGCCCCACTTCTCCAATGCGGAGGGAGTGGCCCGGATCGCCGATCGAATGGAAACGCATCGGTTCGATGCCCGCCCCATGCTCGAAGGAGCCAGGGTCGCCATTTTTGGGGTCAACGATGGCCGTCGATCTGGGGACAATGAGGGCTGCGCTGGAGCACCAGACGCCGTGCGGCAATGGCTCTACCCTTTGGTCCCGCATGCCCTGTGGAAACCCACCGTCGATTTGGGCAACATCCGACCCGGAGCCTCAGAAGAGGATACGCATGCCGCTGTACGTTCCGTGATCTCCGAACTGGTGGAAATGGGCATCCTGCCCATTGTTTTGGGAGGAGGACACGATTTGACCATCCCAATGTTCCATGCATTGGAATCCGCAGGCCGCCCCATGAATGTGGTCACCGTCGATCCCCGTTTGGATTTTGGGGGCGACCCCAGTTTGGTCTCGGCCCGGAACCACATGAACGCCATTGTCATGCACGAGCCCAACTACCTGTTTGATTACAGCAATTTGGGCCATCAAGGCTACCTCACTGACCCCGATACACTTGAGCTCTTGCAGCGCCTTCAATTTGAAGCGACCCGATTGGGGGTGTTGCTCCAAGACATCAAGTCGGTCGAGCCCACCGTGCGCAATGCGGACATGGTCTCCATCGACATGGCCGCCGTCCGCGCCTCCGACCACCCCGCTTCAAGCCACGCCGGACCCAATGGCATGACGGCAGAGCACCTTTGCCAATTGTCTCGCTACATCGGAATGAGCGACAGGCTCTTGGCCACTGGTTTTTTCGAACACAACCCCGACCTGGACGACCGCGGTCGCGGGGCGCATCTGGTGGCCCAAGCCGTTTGGCACGTCTTGGATGGTGTCTTCAACCAAGCAGGTGATCACCCCAAATGCACCACTGAAGATTACTTGAAATACGTTGTGGACATGCCTGGGGAGTCCCATGAAATTGCCTTCTTCAAAAGCCCCAAAAGCGACCGCTGGTGGATGGACATTCCGATGCCCACGAAAGAAAAGAACAACCTTTTGCCAAGTTTGCTCGTACCCTGTTCCTATGAAGAGTACATCGAAGCCTCGGAAGGATCTCTGCCCGACCGCTGGTGGCGGACGTACCAAAAACTTGCATAACGGATGAACAGTTCCATCTCCCCCGGCACCCCACAAAGCTGCACCGTACGACGGGTGCATAGCAAAATTCCCTATCTTAGCGAGCCTCTGGGCGGTCGCAAAGGGGCGCAACCTGCTGAAAATCAAAGAAATAAGATGATTCGCAACGTCATACTTGGATGGGGTTTGATCACCCTTGGTTTGGGACAACTTTCTGCCCAACAGGATCCCCAATTGACCCAATGGTTCAATGATCCTGCTGCTTTCAACATCGGTGCAGCCGGAGAGTCCGACCTCACCCATGTCAATGCATGGTACCGCAACCAATGGATGGGTGTCAACGGAGCTCCCGTCACCACCATGCTCAATGTGCACTCCAACGTCGACTTCATTCCTGGCGCCCTCGGTGTCCAGATCTACCAAGACGAAATTGGGCAAGAGTCGAACACCATGGTGAAATTGGGGTATGCCTACCACCTTTCGCCTCTAAGCAGTGGAGCCCACGTGGGTGTTGGGTTGAACGTCTCTCTGTTCAGCAAAAGTTTTGACGCGGACTGGATTGTGTCCACGGGCACCCCAGCAGAGGACCCTGCCATCCCGACCAACGGTGCTTCTGGAACTTCCACTGACATCGATTTTGGGGTCTTTTTGAGAAAGGGAAAGGATTACTACGCCGGTTTGTCCATGACCCACCTTGCGGAAGTTCAGATGTCCTCTTTGAACATCGTTCCAACTCGTCACTACTACTTCATGGGGGGATACAACTACGCCCTCAACGGGGAAGAGTTGGTGTTGCGCAGCAACTTGATGGCCAAATCTGACTTGAACGCCACCTCTGTGGATGTCAATGTCAATGTCCTTTACAACGATTTCGTTTGGGGAGGTTTGAGCTATCGACATGGAGACGCCATCGCCCCAATGGCCGGCGTTCAATACGAAGTCAAGAACAAGGAGGGCATCAGCTCGAGCACACAGGTGTTCAAGCTTGGCTACTCCTTCGATGCCACGACAAGTGAACTGCGCAGCTACAGCACCGGCTCACACGAGTTGTTCTTGTCCTACTGCTTCAAGTTCATCACGACACCTGTCGAAAACAAATATGCCAACCCTCGGATCCTTTAAGGCATACGAAACCATGTCCTCCGAGCGTTGTTGTTCTCCTAACCTCTGCAAGAAAATCAATCCATGAAAAAGCTCCTGATGATCCTTTTGGCACCCGTCATGCTGTCGGCGTGCTACATGGGACCCCAGGGCGAGCTGGTGGGTGTTCATCCCCGTCAGTACTGGGAACAGTCCAATCCATACGGCATGAACTACATCCACTTTGGATCCTACACCATGGGGCCAAGTGACCAAGATGTCCCCTTCGCCCTCAACACTAGGTCCAAAACGGTGACCATCCCTCCGTTCTATATGGACGTGCATGAAATCACCAACAACGAGTACCGTCAATTCGTCGACTACGTTCGCGATTCTCTGTTTCTGCAGACCCTCGCCGACAACGACGACGACCGCTATTACATCGCGGAAAATGACCGCGGCCAGGAATTGGACCGTTTCATCGACAAAGGATTCCTTTTGAATTGGGAGGAAACCATCGATTGGGAGGACGAGGATGTTTTTGACCTGCTTTACGACGAGTTCTACCTCCAAGGCTCAGACCAGTTCTACAACCGCAGGGAGTTGGACACGCGAAAGTTGAACTACCGTTATTACTGGGTCAACTTGGATGCTGCTGCCCAAAAGAGCGGCCGCGATGAGGAATATGGAGAGGTGAACGAAATGAATCAGCTCCACTCGACGCGCCGCCACAGCGACAGGGCGCAGTTTGTGGTGGAAGAAATCATCAACGTGTACCCCGACACCTTGGTTTGGATCCACGACGCAACCTACGCGTACAACGAACCCTACGCAGAAATGTACTTTTGGCACCCTGCTTTCGACGACTACCCCGTCGTCGGCGTCACATGGGGACAGGCCAAGGCGTTCAATGCATGGCGGACCCAAATCATGAACGAGTGGAAGCAGAAGAACAACGAGACTTTCGTTCAGAAATTCCGCCTTCCCTCTGAAGCAGAATGGGAGTTCGCAGCCCGTGGAGGCCGCGATCTAGCCCCGTTTCCTTGGGGTGGGCCTTATGCCAGGAACCAACAAGGATGCGTTTTGGCCAACTTCAAGCCCATGCGTGGAGACTATGTCGAAGACGCCAACGCCTACACCGCACCGGTCGAGTCTTACAGCCCCAACGATTACGGACTGTACAACATGAGCGGAAACGTGGCGGAGTGGACCAATACGGCCTACGACGAAACGGTGTACGACTTCTCTTGGGACTTGGCTCCTGAATACGTATACCACGCCAAAGTAGATGACCCGCCCGCACTGAAGCGCAAGGTCATCCGCGGAGGGTCTTGGAAAGACATCGGATATTACTGTCAGACCGGGACACGCACGTTCGAGTACAGCGACACCGCCAAAGCCTCTGTGGGCTTCCGGTCTGTGATGTCTTACCTCGGACGGGGCAAGTCTGGATTGCCCGAAGAATGGAACTGATCTGCAAGGTGTGACTTGAAACCACACACCTTTTTGAACAACAAAACCTACCTGCACAGCGTTAGCTGAAATGAAACCAACACCAAAACCGAAACCATGAAACCAGGAAGCAAGCAGTGGAAGAACTTTATGGCCAAGCTCTATGGATGGGGCGCAGCAATCGTCATCATCGGAGCCCTTTTCAAAATCCAACACTGGGAAGGTGCCTCTCTCATGCTCATCATTGGATTGGGCACAGAGGCGTTCATCTTTTTCATGTCGGCCTTTGAAAAACCACATGAAGAGCCAGATTGGTCGTTGGTCTACCCACAACTCGCTACCGGTGAAGGTGCCGACAAGACCCCTACGCAGCAGCTAGACGACATGTTGGCCAAAGCCAACATTGAAGCTTCCACCATTGAAAAGCTGGGAGAAGGCATGCGCCATTTGGGAGAACAGGCTTCCAAGATGGGCGAGGTCGCGGATGCATCCGTGGCAACCAAAGGCTACAGCGATGCATTGGTGAAGGCCACGAACCGCGTGGACGATTTGAGCACCACCTATGAAGATGTCAGCCAAGGTTTGACTGGCCTCGTCAAGGCAAGCACCGAAGGAGCAGGCGCGGGCGATGGTTTGGCCAGAATGGGTGAGAACCTCAATGCATTGAACAGCATGTACGAAGGTCAACTCAACCAACTTGAGCAAAACAAGCAAGCTTTCGAGAGCATGGGAGATCTTGTCAAGAACCTCAATGACAGCATTGAAGACACCAAGGTGTACAAGGAGAACATCTCAGAGTTGGCCAAGAACCTTGCCTCCCTCAATACCGTTTACGGCAACATGTTGAACGCCATGGGTGGCGGTCGCAGCTAAGCATCTGAACCATGGCCGGAGGAAAAGAAACACCGCGTCAAAAGATGATCGGGATGATGTATCTCGTTCTTACTGCACTTTTGGCATTGAACATCTCCAAAGAAGTCCTCAACGGATTCGTCAAAGTGGAGAACAGTCTGCAGAACACGCAGAAGACATTGAAAGGAAAGGTCTCGGAGACCTTGACGACCCTCGAGGTCAAGTACGCCCAGAACAAAGAAAAGGTCGGTCCCTTCATGGACAAGGCCCGGGAGGTTCGTGGCGAAAGCGACCAATTGGTCAACTACATCACCCAACTCAAGGGAAGATGCATGGCGACATCGGAAGGGAAATACGATGACGCAGTGGAAAACGACTTCCTCGACTTCATCGGCAAAGACGATTCGGGGATGGACACCACCATGAGTCTCGCCGACATCCAGAAGAAAGACGAGTACCAGGAATTGACGGCCTTCATGGTCGGGTCAGAGCCACAGAGCCCCAAGTTTGACGAAAATGATCCCTGGTCGGCAAGTGCCTTGAAGCAAAATCTCGAGGCTTACCGGGACTACCTCAAGGAAATCCGACTTGTCGATTCACAAGGGAATTCCCGGGAATTGCCGGAATACATCAAAGTGCAACTCGACGACCGATTCTCTTTCCCCAACGAAATGGAAGACGGAAAGGAGGTGCTTTGGGAAGCTGCAAACTTCTTTGACGTCCCTCTCGCCGCGGTGATGCCGCTGATGTCCAAGATGATCATCGACGTCCAGGACGCACAAGAAGATGTGCTGTCGTGGTTGCTGGGTGGCATTGAGGCCAAGTCGTACAAATTCACTGACCTGAAGCCTCTCGTGGTGCCTGAATCCAACTACATCTTGCGAGGAGATTCTTTCCGTGCAGATGTGCTGTTGGCTGCATACGATGCCACGAACGCTCCAGACATTTTCATCGATGACCAAAAATGGGATGGTCGCGACAGCGCAATGCTGGCCTACGAAGGCATGGAGGGCATGACCATCGGTGCCGATGGGATGGGCAAATTGCGCATCCCCACACGTGGGATGAGTCTTGGCGAGATGAATTTCAAAGGCCTGATTCGTTTTCAGGGGCCTGACGGCAACATCGAGCCCTATCCATTCCTCACCCCCACCATCACGGTGGCCGAGCCTGCGTTGGTCGTGTCTCCTACAAAAATGAATGTGTTCTACCGTGGGGTTCCCAACCCTGTGGAGGTTTCTGTGCCTGGGGTGCCTCAAGACAAGATTGACGTACGCATCGACGGAGGACACAGCATCAAGCGACAATCGGACGGCAGCTACATCGTGGAGCCCGCCAACAACAGCTCGATACGAGAAGCCAACATCACGGTCTCAGCCGAACTGCCCGATGGCACCAAGAAAACGTTGCCGTCGAAGAACTTCCGCGTGAAGCGAATCCCAGATCCTGTGGCTTTTTGGACCGGGAAAAAGCCCTCGGACAAAGGCATCACAAAAGCTGAAGTCCTCTCTTTTGCGCCAGTCGCAGCAAGGATGGAAGGTTTTGACTTTGATGTGAAGGTCCGTGTCAAAAGCTTCACCATGCGTATTTCCAAAGACGGCTCCTTCTCGGATTTGGCGTCAGGAAACAACCGCATCACTGCAGACCAAAAAGAAGCATTGAAGCGCCTTCGCCGCGGAAACATCATTTATTTGGAAGACATTCTGGTGTCCATGCCCGACGGGTCAGAGCGCGATCTGCCCCCAATGAAGCTGAAGATCACCGGATAAACGAACTGCCATGAAACAATTTCTGTCCATTTGTTTGACGTTTGTGGTGCTCCTTGGAGCATCCATGGGCCAAGGTTTGGCACAAACCCCCAATGTTCTTGACGGGGCATACGTCAAAGAGACCAACCTCACCAAGCGCGTCATTCCTTACCCTCATCTGAGGGAGGCGGATGTGATGTACAAGCGTCGCATCTGGCAAGAAATTGACATGCGCCAGAAGTTCAACCACCCCTTCTACTTCCCATTGGACCCCATCCAGGACAGGAAGAACCTCTTCGACGTGGTGCGTGAAGCTTTGCTGGTGGAAGGTTCCCTCGTGGCGTATAGCGCAGGACCCCTTGGGGACGATGACGAATTCACCTCTCCCCTCTCGGCGGACAGCATTCGAAAAATCTTGAATCCTGTCACATTGGTCAAAGAGTACGACGAATACGGTGAGGTCATCGGGACCATCAAGCAGAGCAACGAGCTCTCCTCCGATCAAATCACAAGGTACCGCATCAAGGAAGATTGGATTTGGGACCGTCAGCGCAGCGAACGGTACGTCAGAATTTTGGGCATCGCGCCGATGTTGGAAGATTTTGACATCGACGGAAACAGCGTCGGCTTCAGGCCTCTCTTCTGGCTGTATTACCCCGAATGTCGCTATGTCTTCGCCAACAGCGAGGTCTACAACATGTTCAACGACGCCCAGCGTCGCACCTACGAGGATCTGTTCCAGAAGCGCTATTTCTCAAGCTACATCGTCAAGGAAGACAATGCTTTCAACAGAAAAATTGTCTCCTACGCCCGAGGCTTGGATGCTTTGGCAGAGTCCGAACGCATCCAGCATGAACTGTTCAACATTGAGCATGACATCTGGCATTACTGATGCACATCTCCTCCTTGTCAAAAAGGGCCACTCTTCGGAGTGGCCCTTTTTTGTTTCCCGGCCACGGAAGGACGAACTTGCGGCCCCATGCTCCATCTCTTGTCCGTCGGGGTTCACTTTGGTGAACGCACATTGTTTGAAGGCCTCGATCTCGCGATCGGCAACAAGGACCGGATCGGCCTCGTGGGCCGCAATGGCGCTGGAAAGTCCACACTGCTTAAAGTGATTGCAGGCCACCAGAAGGCCTCAGAAGGGAGTGTCAGTGCGCCCAAGGAGTACCGCATTGGCTACCTGCCTCAAGAAATGGAACACGAGGAGTCGGCGTCTGTGCTGGAGGTGGCCATGCAAGCCTTTGAGGAAGTCCAACAACTGGAATCGCGCCTGGCCGACCTGACCGTGGAAGTGGCAGAGCGAACCGACTATGAGAGCGATTCTTACTCCGACCTCATCCAAGAACTCAGCGACGCCAACGAACGCCTTGATGCCATCGGTGCATCGAGCACAGAGGAACAGGCACACCGCATCCTGCAAGGACTGGGGTTTGGGCTTGAAGACATGTCACGTACCATGTCGGAGTACAGTGGAGGGTGGAAGATGAGGGTGGAACTGGCCAAGCTCTTGTTGATGAAACCAGATCTCTTGCTGCTTGACGAGCCCACCAACCACCTGGACATCGAAAGCATCGAGTGGTTGGAATCGTTTTTGACCCATCACCCTGGGGCCATTTTGCTCATTTCCCACGACAGGGTGTTCTTGGACACCCTCACCAAGCGCACTGTTGAAATTGGAGGGGCCAAACTGTACGACTTCAAAGGCCCTTACTCCAAATACCAAGTTTGGCGGGAAGAAGAGCGAGAAAGGCAAACCCAAGCTGCCAAAAATCAACAGAAATACATCCAAGAGACGGAGCAACTCATCAACAAATTCCGCGCCAAAAAGAACAAAGCGGCTTTCGCCCAGAGTCTGATCAAAAAGCTTGACAAGCTGGAACGGTTGGAAGTTGATGCCGCTGAAAACGCCCAGATCCGATTTCGCTTTCCACCAGCGCCAAGAACCGGAAAGGTCATCTTCGAGGCCAAGACACTCAAAAAGCAGTTTGGGGACTTGACCGTCTTTGACAACCTGGATTTCATCATGGCCAGGCAAGAAAAAGTGGCCCTGGTGGGGAAAAATGGTGCGGGAAAAACCACCCTTACAAGGCTGCTCCTGAAACAAGAGCCCTGCACCTCTGGTGAGCTGACCATTGGGCACAATGTTGACATTGGGTACTATGCTCAAAACCAAACGGACGAGCTCAACGGCGACTTGACCGTACTTCAAACGCTGGAAGAAGTCGCCGTGGGCGATGTCCGAAAGCAACTGCGCGGACTCCTGGGGTCCTTCCTCTTTTCTGGCGAAGACGTGGACAAAAAGGTCAAGGTCCTCTCAGGAGGCGAGAAGGCAAGGCTCGCCCTTTGCAAGCTTCTGCTCCACCCCTACAATGTCCTGATCCTTGACGAGCCCACCAACCACCTGGACCTGAAGAGCAAGACCGTCTTGAAGCAGGCGCTGAAAGGATTCGACGGCTCCCTGGTGGTCGTGTCCCACGACAGGGATTTTTTGAGCGACATGACCCAACTTGTTTACGAGGTCACCCCCCAAGGGTTGAAGCAATACATCGGAGACATCAAGCAGTTTCTTCATGAGAAGCACGCTGCCTCCATTTCAGCTTACGAAGCCAACAAGGCGGTCAAGGTGTCCAAGACGACGAAGGAAAAAAACAACGGCAGGTCTGAGCCTCCGCAAGAAGATTACAAAGCCCGCAAGGCCCGCGACAAAGCCATCCGGAAGGAACGCAATGCCGTGGAGAGGTTGGAGAAGAAAGTGGTTGCCCTAGAAGAAAAGATCGGCGTCCACAACGAGGCCATGGCAGCTGTGGACCCAAGTGACCGTGCCAAAGTGACGGAGTTGGCTTACGCATTCGAGGCCGTACAAAAAGAAATGCAAGAGGTGGTCAACCAATGGGAACGCGCTGTCGAAGAACTGGAACGCCTTCAGACGGAGGCGGCTTCCACGTAAGTACGCCACTTCGACAAGACGCCAGCCATGTCTTCAGGCAAGTCCGATTGAAAATCCATGCGCTTGCCTGAAGTGGGGTGGGTGAAGCCCAAGGTTTTGGCATGCAAAGCTTGTCGAGGCAACGCGGCAAACATGTTCCTCAAAAAGGCATTGTACTTGCCGCCAGGAGCGCCCTTGACAGCCACATTACCTCCGTAGGTGGGGTCTCCAAACAAAGGATGACCTATGGACTGCATGTGCACCCTGATTTGGTGGGTCCGGCCTGTCTCCAACTTGCATTCCACCAAAGTCACAGGTCCCAAACGCTCCACCACGCGGTAGTGGGTCACCGCATGCTTGCCTTCGCTGCCATCGGCATAGACTTGCTGGACACGGCGATCTCGCACCGAACGCCCCACGTGACCAGTCACCGTGCCATCTTCCAGCACATCTCCCCACACCAGCGCCCAATACCTTCTGTTGACGGTTCGCTCGAAGAACTGGCCACTCAAGTCTGTGAGGGCACGTTCCGTTTTGCCCAACACCATGAGCCCTGTCGTGTCTTTGTCGAGGCGATGCACCAACCCCGGTCGCGGTTCAGGACTGCCAGGAAGGCTCGGAAGCCCCTGGATGTGATGGAGCACGCCATTCACCAACGTTCCAGAAAAATTGCCGTGGCCGGGATGCACCACCAAATTCATGGGCTTGTTCAAGACCAAAAGTTCATCGTCCTCGTGAACGATGTCCAAATCCATCGGTTCTGGGAGCAGCTCAAATTCAAACACAGGCTGCGGCAATTCCACCGTCACCACATCCGCTGGCTTGACCTTGTGGTTGCTCTTGACCGATTCTCCGTTGACCCGGACATAGCCCGCCTTGGCCGCCATCTGAAGCTTGCTTCGGGACAAGTGGGCCACCAAATTGATGATGAATTTGTCCACACGAAGGGGCGTTTGACCTGGATCCGCCACCAACCGATGGTGCTCGAACAACTCTTCCGAGTGGCCATCTTCAACGGGGCCGTCTGTCGCAGTCATTGTGACACCCAACGTTGGGTCCAACGCTGACCGCTTGGCTCCGTGCCCACCAACAGGAACATGCCCGTTTGGTCGGTTTCCCATGCATGGAGACCGGGAGCGAGTTGGGGCCAAAAGGCCACTTCACGTCCCGACATGTCGAAGACTTGGAGGTCTGTTGGCACCTCCAATGTCCATTGGCACAAGCCGGCACCAGGATTGGGATGGAGCAACGGCGCTTCTCGGACAGATGCCCACTCGCCCACTTGGGTGACGGGGTCCTTGCCGGCACGCAAAACGGGACGAATCATCAAGGAGCCTTCGATGCCAGACGGTTGCCATGGTGTCGTAGGGAAGGTGTACCAAACAAAGTCTTCGTTCGTGTTGGTGTTCTTGTCCAAACCAACGTGGATGCGTTCCTCGCCCTGTTGCACGAAACCCACGAAGATGGTACCTTCTACTGCGACAGGGACATTCAGGGGGAAGTAGGCAAAGCCGTCGTAAGTGCCCAAGCTGTAATCCGGTTCATAAATCGCGAATTGATCCGCAATGGTCTCTCCCGGCTGTCCCGGATTGGCCTCATCCTCGGCACGAATCTTCAGGGTGAAGGTTTCTCCAGAGGCATCGTCAAAGAAGGGTGTGAAGTGCACCCAGAGTCCTTCCAGCGTGTCCGGTTGCTGAATGTCGTGCCTCACCACGACCTCTCCTCCTTGGCCCTCCAAAGCATACGCCTTTTCCGAAGTGCCGTCGTCGTACGCATAGTAATCTCGGAACGTCTGGACATGCACCAAACTGTCGTTGTCTGGGATGCCCGTTTGGTTGGTGCCGTTCGCCGCGCCCACCTCGTCTTCCCACAAACTGACATGAAAGACCGCAAAGGTGTCGCTCAACGCAGGGTTGAAGAGATCGGTGAAAATCTGCAGGTCTTCGACATAGTCGGTCTCAAACAAGCCTTGTACACTGGTATTGACAATGGATCCTGCTGCAGGGGCGTAGTTGTTCACGTTGCCGCCCTCGATGTCCACCCGTTGCACCTTGAGACC
>JBELJW010000025.1:0-16070 GCA_042089975.1 Flavobacteriales bacterium
TTGCACGTTCAAAAAACGCTCGTAGTGGCCCAAGTCCAAATCGGTTTCCGCCCCGTCCGATGTGACATAGCATTCCCCGTGTTCATAGGGATTGAGCGTGCCAGGGTCGACGTTGATGTACGGGTCCAGTTTTTGAATGGTCACCGAATACCCGCGGGCTTGCAAAAGCTTGGCGAGCGATGCGCTGACGATGCCTTTGCCCAAACTGCTGCTCACCCCACCGGTGACAAAAATGTACCGGCTGTTGCGGCCACTGGCCAGCGATTTGGAGGAAGAAGAGGTTGGAGTCGACATGCCCGTGGTTACGGGATTCAAATGTAGACCAAAGAGTTCTACCCGAGCCCTTGGAGGGGCCAAGAAATCTTTTGGAGTTGTTCACATGCCGCGTTCACCTTCTTCAACCCTCCTCTTGACCGTTCCTGTCGATGCTCTTTGTCAACGCTTGCACCCAAGGGAATTGTTGCAAAAACTCGCGCCCCACAATCCGCAGCAAGGTGTAGCCAGGGATGGCCAAGACCATGCCTGCGGGCCCACCCAAGCTTCCTGCGACCGACACCACCACAAAAATTTCAAGTGGATGGGCAAACACCCGTTTGGCAAACACCACGGGCTGGGTGAAGACATTGTCCACGCCCTGGGCTGCGAGGTAGACGGCCATGCCCCACGCCAAATCATCGATCCCCACGCCGCTGGAAACCATGACCAACAATCCGATGCCAGCCCCCAAAAGTGGCCCCACATAGGGGATAAGGTTGAAAAGTCCTGCCAAAAGCCCAAGCAGCCAACCGTGGGGCACCCCAACGAGGGTCAAGCCCAAGCCCACAATCAAGGTCACAATGCTCACTTGAATGACAAGCCCCCCGAAGTAACGGGTAAGGAGTTCGCCAGACCTTGCCATGACCTTTTCGGCAGAGGCTTGTTTGTCCGGCGGCGTCAGGCCCAGGACGAAGTGTTTGAAAAGGTGAGGTTCTTGCAAAAAGAAGAAGGCCATGAACAGGATGGAGAACGTTGCGACAAACACATTGCCAATGGAGGACAGCAAGTCGGTCAGAAAGCTGCCGGCCGCCTCCATTTGAATCCACTGGGAAGCTTCCTCTGCCAAAAAAGCGCTGTTGGCGATTCCCTCGCCACTCATGTCAATGCCAGCCGTCCATCGGTCCACGGTGGCCAAGGCGTCATTCCAATGGCGGATCAAGTCGTCGGGATTCAAACCCCGAAGTGCAGCGAGCTGTTCTGCCACCAATGGGGCAAAAAGCATTACGACCCCAGAGAGCAGCCCCGCCATGCTGGCCAGGGTGAGCCCTGCGGCCAAGGTCGGTCCCACCTTCCAACGCCCTAGCCGACGTGCTTTCAGCCAAGACGCCAACGGTTGTCCTGCGAAACTGACCGCCACGGCGGCAAGGATGTAGGCGGCCAGCTGTCCAAACCGCCAAAAGAAAGCGATGAGCAGCAATGCCAGCACCCACCAGGCCCATGCGATGCGCCTCATGACAGATGGGGGATGGAAGGGGTGAATAGACGTTCCAAATGGGCCACTCCCGCGAACAATTCCTCCCATTGGTTCACCTCGAGTTGAAGCGCCGCCATGCTTCCTGTCGGGAGAGAAATGGCACTTCCTGTCAGGTGTTGTACCAAATCGCTCAAGCCAGGGTTATGCCCCACAATCCAGCCTGAATCGTGGACATTGTCCCAATCTTGGATCCATTGGATCCAGGAACGATCCGACGCGAGGTAAGCCTCCTCTTGGGTCTGCATGGTCATCGGGGATTCTCGCCACTCCTTGAGCAGGGTTTGTGCTGTCTGAGTGGTGCGTTGTGAAGGGCTGGTCCACAAGGGGCTGCCAGCGAACCTGTTGGGGCGACTGGCGCGTGCCAAATCCAGCACTTCTCGTTCCCCTATGGCCGTCAGCCGTCGGTGAAAATCCCCGCTTTCGTGCTGCGGCTCGGCGTGTCCATGTCGGACCACGTACAGTTGCTTCATGGCCCCAATTTCAGAAAACTTCCGCTCGAAGGCGCCATTCCATTCGGAAATGATGCACAGTGATTTTTAGGTGCGGCTAAAAAAAGACACGAAAGCCTATCTTTGCCGCATGGCCAAGTCCACCAACAGGGAAGATCATTTGAAGGCACTCTATGCGCTTGGCGAGAGAAAGGGAGGTTCCGATGCTTGGGTGGCCACGAATGACTTGGCGGCGCATCTTCAGGTGAAGGCCCCAAGCGTCTCGGGCATGGTTCAGGTGTTGCAGGAGTTGGGTTGGGCGGAACACCGCCCGTACCACGGGGCCCGCTTGACACCCACTGGCAGGAGTTTGGCCCTTTCTCTTGTGCGCAAGCATCGGCTTTGGGAAACCTTTCTGGTCCAGCGCCTCGGCTTTGGGTGGGACGAGGTGCACGACATTGCGGAGCAGTTGGAACACATCGACAGCGTGGAGCTCGTCCAACGGCTCGATGCCTATTTGGACCACCCAGAAGTGGACCCGCATGGCGAACCCATCCCCAATGCCCACGGCGACATTCTGGACAAACGAGTGCTGATGCCTTTGAGTGAGTTGCCCGTAGGCGCTTGGGGCCAAATCGGTGCAGTTCAGGACGACCAAGGGCAAGTCCTCGACCAACTTCAAAGACAAAGCCTTGGGCTTGGTTCGGTGATTGGTCCCAAAGAAAGAACGACTCTGCCTGCTGAAGGGCACCAGTACATTTTGGTGACCCCTTGGGAGAAGGCAGATTCACGACCACAAAAAAGTGCCTTATGAACACATTGATTGCTTGGATGGAGGGGCTTGGCCCAGTGATGGCTGCCCTTGTGGCAACCCTTTTCACTTGGGGGATGACGGCCCTGGGTGCTGCACTGGTGTTTCCCTTCAAAACCATGAAGCGCAAGTGGTTCGATGGCATGCTTGGGTTCACAGGCGGGGTGATGGTGGCCGCCAGTTTTTGGTCGTTGCTGGCCCCTTCGATTGAAATGACAGGAGGAGAGGGATTTGCCAAGGTAGGTCCTCCGGCTCTGGGGTTTGCGCTTGGGGCGTTGTTCATCTATGCCCTGGACAAGTTCACCCCGCACTTGCACATCAACTTCAAAAAGGAGGAGGCGGAAGGCCCCCAAACGGACTGGCACAGAACCACCCTGCTGGTGCTGGCCATCACCTTGCACAACATCCCTGAGGGGCTCGCAGTGGGCGTGCTCTTTGGTGCCGCCGCCTTGGGTTTGGATGGGGCCACCACCGCGGGCGCTGTGGCTCTGGCCATTGGCATCGGGATTCAGAACTTTCCGGAAGGCCTGTCTGTGAGCATGCCCTTGAGAAGAGACGGCGTGTCGCGAGGCCGCGCATGGTGGTTTGGTCAATTGTCCGCAGTGGTGGAGCCTGTGGCTGCGGTGATCGGGGCATTGGCTGTGATGGCCATGCGGCCCATCTTGCCTTACGCCCTGGCGTTCGCAGCGGGTGCCATGATTTACGTGGTGGTGGAGGAAGTCATTCCCGAGACCCAACGCGACAAGTACACGGACGTTGCAACCCTTGGATTCATCGGTGGATTCATCGTGATGATGTCCCTGGATGTGGGGTTGGGATGAGCTGAGCGCCGCCAAACCGACCACTGCTCATGGTGAGCAGCACATGTTGTTTGTCGGGGACTTGCGACAACCTTTTCTCGAGTTCAGACACCTCCGTGATCACTTCGAGGGTGCTTCTGCCAAAGGAAGCTTGGACGAATGCCACATCTAGCTCCGGGAGTCTTTTGTGCGCCACCACCTTTGGATCGAAGTACACAATGGCATGGTGGACTTCCTGCATGGCACCACGGTATTGGGGCAGAAAATCTTTGCTGAGGCTGCTGAAGGTGTGCAGCTCGAACAATGCAGTGACTTCGCGTTCTGGAAATTGTCCCACGACGGAGGCCTGGGTGGCCTTCAGTTTGGAAGGGGCGTGGGCAAAGTCGCGGAAAGCAATGAACCCATTTTCCTGGTCTTCTGCCATGACTTCCAACCTGCGCGCCGCCCCCGTGAAATTGCCCATGGCCTGGTCGAAGGTTTCTTGATCCAGTCCCATCGCCTTGCAGCATGCCCGCGCTGCCGCGAGGTTTTGCATGTTGTGTGCACCCAAGAGTTGCATTTCTTGGGTGGGGCCGCTGCCAAATTGGACACGGCTGCCTCCCGCCATGGGGCTGTGGTCTGGAGTGGCATAGCCCACCCAATGGATGTCAGGACGCAGGGCCACGACCTTCGCCACCACTTCATTGAGGAGCTGATCTTCCGTGCAATGCACGACGGTGCCGTGGGGCTCCACCGTCAGGAGGTAAGCATGGAATTGGGCGATGTAGTCCGCTTCTGTGGGAAAAACATTCACATGGTCCCAAGCAATGCCAGTGACCACCGTCACATGTGGCCCGTACCAAAGAAATTTGGGGCGACGGTCCACAGGCGAGCTGAGGTACTCGTCGCCTTCAATGACCGCCCACTCATGTGACGCCTTAAAGTCAACCATGCGGTCAAACCCATCGAGCTGCGCGCCCACCATCAAATCGGTGGAAATGCCGGCACCTTTGAGCGCGTGCAAAATCATGGAGGTGACCGTTGTTTTTCCGTGGCTCCCTGCCACGACCATGCGCTTTTTGTCCTCGGTGGCGAAGCGAAGAAATTCTGGATACGACTGCACCACGAGCCCCAACGATTGGGCCTTCAACAATTCAGGGTTGTCGGTGCGCGCGTGCATGCCCAAAATCACCACATCCAAATCAGAGGTGATCATGTCAGGTTGCCATCCTTCCTGTTCAGGCAAAAGGCCTGCAGAGGCGAGTCGTCCGCGGCTCGGTTCAAAGATCTGGTCGTCGCTTCCCGTGACGTCGTGACCAGCATGTGCAAGGGCGAGCGCGAAATTGTGCATGGCACTTCCGCCAATGGCAATGAGGTGGATACGCATGGGACGAAAGTTCACATCTTTTGAAGGTGCAATGAGGCAAGTGGCGTTTCACTTTCCCACATTCGCAGCATGAGAAATGCCCTTCGGACTTTGAGGCTTCACCGCGCGGCTTGGCAATTGCTCGGCGGTCCATTGGCCTGGTGGTTTCTTCCAGCGGCTTTGGTCACTTTGGTCCTTTCAGCTTTGGGGTGGTGGGGGATCGGTGCCTTGGCGGAGCATTTGGCGGCTCGTTGGTTGCCAGAGGAGGAATGGACACATGCGCCTGGCTGGCTGGCTGCTTTGGTGGAAGTGTCGATTTGGATGGTGCTCCTGGTGCTCAAGTTGAAGGTGACCAAATACATCATGCTCCTTTTGCTGGGGCCTGTCTTGGGGATGGTGAGCGAAGCGGCAGATGTCCATTTGGGGGCCAAGCCTGTTCCTTTTTCGTGGCGGCTGCTGGTGAACAATGCGTGGCGTGGCATGCACGCTGTGCTTTGGATGGCTGGCCTCGAAATCGTGGTGGGGCTCTCGTGTTGGGCCGTTGCTTGGGCAATGCCTGTGCTCTCACCTTTGATGCTGGCCTTGTCCTGGACGGTCGGTGCATGGGCCTACGGCGCCGCGATGTTGGACTACGTGTGGGAACGCGAAGGCCTTGGTGCAAAGGCAGGCCTTTTCAGAAGTGTCGAACATCTTGGCGTAGCACTTGGTGTGGGCGTGCCCTTTTCCATTTGGATGTCGGTGCCGGTTGTGGCTTGGACCTTGGGGCCGTTGATGGGTGGCATGGGTGCGGCCACCGTGGCTGTGCTGGCCGTTCGAAGGGCTCAGCCTGCCTCGCCTGCGACCACTTGAATCTGAACCCCTAGGGCTTCCAGGTCGTCAAAGAAGGCAGGGTAACTTTTGGCCACGCATTCGGCACCTTCGATTTCCATGCCTTGCCCTGCGGCCCCCAACAGTGCCGCCGCCATGGCCATTCGATGGTCCCCATGGGCGGACATTCTTCTCATGGAGGGCTTGCCAGGGTGGATCACCATGGTGTCTTCCTCCACCAACAATTCGACGTCAATGCCCAGTTTTTCCCATTCCTCTTGGATGGTTGCTCCTCGGTTGGACTCCTTGTTTTCCAACCGATGCAGTCCACGAAGGCGACTTGGTTTCTTCGCAAACACCGCCATGGCGGCGAGGGGTGGAAAAAGGTCGGGGCAGTCGGTCAAATCGACGTTGAAACCTTTGGGACGGCTTGCAAAGATCTGCACACCTTCTTCTGTCCCTGCAAGACGGCATCCTCCAAAAAGAAGAGCGCCCTTGATGGCCTCATCGGCTTGGGTGTAGGTGCTGTGCAGCCCTTCGATGGTCAAGTGATGGGGCGAACAGAGGAGTCCCAGTCCCAACAAGAAGGCAGCGCCAGACCAATCTCCGTCCATGGCCATGTCTCTTCCCTGAGGCCTTTGTCTTCCAGGAATGTAAAGGGACATGGTGCGATTGTCTTGATTGTCCGCCACGACTTGAATGTCGAGTCCGGCATCCTCCAGCATTTCAAGGGTCATGTCCACGTAGGGTCTGCTGACCACGTTGGTCAAGTGAAGGGTGCTCCCTTTTTCTGCAAGCGGCAGAGCGCAGAGCAGTCCTGTCAGGTACTGGCTGCTTTCCGAGCAGTCGATGGTGGCTTCACCTCCTGTCAAGGGGCCTTGGATGCGGAGTTCTTCTCCAGGCTTTCCGCCTTGGACCGTGGCCCCAAAAGGCCCCAGAATACGCTGCATTCCATGCATGTCCCGTCGCAGCAGGCTTTCCTGACGCTCGGCCGTCAATGGTCCATCATGCAGCGCGGCCAAGGTGCCAAACAGCCGCATCCCCAAACCAGACTCTCCAGGGTGGATGGTGTTGGTTCGAGGGGCCAAGGGAAAGTTGCCGTGGATGGCCACGGCCGACTCGCCAAGTTCCACCTCAGCCCCGAGCTCCGCAGCCATCATGAGGGCATGGGTGCAGTCGTCCGACTCGGAAGGTCGCCGGATCATCGTCGTCCCATCGGCGACAGCGGCAATGGCGACAGCGCGTTGCATGATGCTTTTGCTTGGAGGGGCCCAAACGGTGTCCCCGGACAATGCACTCGGCAAGACCCTTAAAATCATGACCTTTCTTGGGGTTTACGTCCAGTGTAGACTGTTGCGATGCCGCCGGTCAGAGGCCGGGCATGGACGTCGGTGTAGCCAGCTTCGATCAGATGGTCCAGGAAGTCTTGTCCTTCGGGGAAGGCCTGCACACTTTCAGGCAGGTAGGTATATGCAGCGGGATCTTTGCTGACCCAGCGCCCAATGGTCGGCATGATGTGCTTGAAGTACAGTCCAAATACTTGACGAATCGGGAAGCGACGTGGCTTGCTGAATTCCAAAATCATCCCTAGCCCGCCTGGTTTGAGCACGCGCAGCATGTCTTTGAGTCCGCCTTGAAGGTTTTCAAAATTCCGAACGCCAAACGCCACTGTGAACGCGTCGAAGTGTCCTTCGTCGAAAGGCAATGACACCGAATCTCCTTGGATCAGCTCAATCCGTTCATCCCATCCCCGTTGGGCGACTTTGTCCCTTCCCACCTCCAGCATGCCTGCACTGATGTCCACTCCAGTCACATGGGCGTCAAGGCCCATGCGAACCGCTTCGATGGCGAAGTCTGCCGTGCCAGTGGCCACGTCCAGCAGGGTGCTTGGCTGTTCCTTTCGCAGCACACGGATGCAGGACTTGCGCCACAACACATCGATGCCCAAAGAGAAAAAGTGGTTCAGGAAGTCGTACCTGTGGGCGATGCCGTCGAACATGCGCTCGACCTGCGTTTTTTTGTCTTCTTGGTCGGTGGAGACGTAGGGGGTGATTTTGGTGCCCATGTGCAGAGTGTTGGTCAAAGGTGCAACAGGAGGAAGGCCCCTCCGGTTCAACCCACCATGGTGTGACCGTCTGGGTATTTGAAGTGCGATTGAAGGGTCCTGCCGCCTACGGCAAAGGCCACTGTCAAGGTGCCGACTCTGCCCACGAACATGGCGGTGGCCAAAATCAACTTGCCACCAGCAGACAGCTGCGCGGTGAGTCCTGTGCTCAATCCGACGGTGCCCATCGCGCTCACATGCTCGAAGGCCAGGTCAAAAAAGGCCACCCCTTCATGAAGGACGAGATGAGATTCTGTGACTGTCAGCAAGAAGATGCCCACCATGTTCCCGACCAAAAAAAACAGCAACACACTGTATGCGCGGGAGCGCAGCACAGCATGCACGGTCCGTTGGAAAATCTGGACGTGGTCTGCACCACGTACGGTGCGCCACACGTCCGCCAGTACAATGGCCAATGTGGAGGTTTTGATGCCGCCGCCCGTGGAGCTTGAGGAGGCCCCGATGAACATCAAGACCATCAGCAAAAAGAGCATGGGCATCCCCACGGACCCAATGTCCACCGTGTTGAAGCCACTGGTCCTTGTCACACTTTGGAACACGGCAGTGGTGAATTTGCCAAACCACGACATCCCTTGCATGGTGCCGGTCCACTCGAGGACACCAAATGCAACCGCGCCCAGAGCGACAAGCCCTGTGGAAAAGTAGAGGGCGATTTTTGTCGGGAATGAAATGGTCTTCCAGGGCTGTGCCATCCGTTCGCGCAGTTTGGCCAGGTCGAAGAGGTCAAACATGGCCACCATGCCCAGTGCGCCGAGGAACACCAGAACAGTGATCACCCAATGCACCAGCCAGTTGCTGGCCACCCATGGATGAGCCAACCCGTCGGTGAACAGGGTGATGCCTGCATTGTTAAAGGCGGAGACACTGTGAAAGACGGAAGAGAAAAGACGCTCGCCCCAGGAATCGAACGGGACGTCAGGGCTCCATAGCATCATGAGTGCCAGTGCGCCAAGGGCTTCCAATCCCAAGCACCAAAGCACCACCTTCCCCAAAGATCCAGAACTTCCAAGAAGGCTTTCGCTGTTCACAAAATCCTCGATGACGTCGTGCTGCTTGACCGCCACGCCAAATTTGGAAACCAGTGCGAGAAAGGAGCCAAAGGCGATGAAATTCAACCCGCCCAATTGAATGAGAAGCAACAACACCCAGTGTCCTTTGGCGGTGAAGTAGGTCATGGTGTCCACACTCATGAGTCCTGTCACGCACGTGGCACTGGTGGCGGTGAAGAAGGCGTCCACCCAAGGCATGTGCCCCTCGACGGTAGTCATTTCAGGCATGTTGAGCAACCAAGTTCCCACGCCTATGAGGAGCAAAAAGCTCAGGATGAAAACAACAGCCGGATGGAGCCGAACCTTGGGCAACCTGGAACCAGGTCGCAGCGATTCAGAGATGATCACCGCCAGCAAATACCCTTGGATCAACACCGTGCTGAAGTCGGTGATGCTGGGTACAAGACGGTTCAATGCCTCCCCAAGAAAGGGCGTGCCCCAAAAGACGTCACCGGCACCTTCCACGAGCAGCAAGGCCATGACGAGTCCTTCGGGCCAAGTTTCACGCAGGAATTGACGCGGGTGAAAATGATAAAGGACGCGAAGGCCGTAATGGAACACGTAGAAGCCAAAACTGGCCTTGACGAGTTGGAACAGAAGCGTTGAAGTGTCTGGTGCGTGCGCATACCCATAGTACAAGGCCAGAACCACAAGGGCCATGACATTGACCAGCAGATTGAGCCATTGAAACGTTCCGAGGACCGATTCCTTGCTGTTGTACAGCCAAACGTTGGCCCGTTCTCTGAAGGATTGCCAAGTCAAGAGGAGAGGGTGTCGTCGGGGAAGAGCCGGGACCACTCTTGCTCCAGTTCGCTTTTTGAGATGGGGACGACCCCAACGCGCTCGCAGACCCAGCCGCCCGCCATGTTGGACACCGCAGCCAAAAGACTGGAGTCACAACCAGAGGCCAGCAAGAGGGCCGCCACTGCAATCACCGTGTCTCCCGCGCCGCTGACATCCTTGATCTTGCGAGGCAAGGCTGGCAAATGCTGGTGGTGAATGCCTTCAAGGGGCGCGTGCATCCAAGTGCCATGCTCACTGAGCGTGACCATGAGTCGCTCGCATTGGAGTTGGGCCATCAATGCTTCCACAGCTTCTTTCATGGCCTCAGCATGCTCAGGGTGGGCGTCCACCTTCAAGCGGAGACCTTCGTTGAGCTCCTTCAGATTGGGTTTGAAAAGGGCGACTCCTTCGTACAAGCCAAATTGCCGAAACTTTGGGTCCACGGCCACGGGCACTCCTGCCTCCCGGCAGCGCGCCAACGCACCCTTCACCATGGCAGGGGACATCATGCCTTTGTCGTAGTCCTCCACGACCACCACATCGGGGCGCTCGGAACCTGACAGCACTTGGTCTAGGGCATCCAAGGCCTTCGCCACCAAAGCATCTGAAATCCACTCGGTCGACTCCTCATCGACCCTGAGCACATGCTTTTCATCGCTGATGACCCTTGTCTTGACTGTGGTGGGCCGATGCGCATCGACGATCAAATGGGGACGGCACATGCCTTCGAGGAGATGCTGAAGCTCTTGTCCAGGGCCGTCTTGGCCCACAACGCTGATCAAGTCCACCTGCGCCCCAAGGGCGTGCAGGTTTTTGACCACATTGGCCGCGCCGCCCACCCGTCGTTCGCGTTGTGCAATGTCGACCACCGGGACAGGCGCCTCAGGGCTTCGTCGGGTCACTGACCCCCACATGTAGGCATCCAACATCACGTCCCCCAAAACACATGCCCTTGGGGCATCCCAAGGCAAGGAACGAGCGTGGGGAGAAGTGCTGGGGTCCGACATCAGGCCAAAGGTCGTGACTTAGTGCAGAAGTGCACAGGCTTGGGCAATCCGACGGATGGCTTCTTCGAGGACATCGTCTGCCGCAGCGTAAGAAAGTCGGATGCACTCAGGGGTGCCAAAGGCCGCGCCGCTGACCGAAGCTACCTGAGCTTGTTCCAACAGATAGAAGGAAAGGTCATTGGCGTCTTTCACCACACCTCCTGGATGGCTTTTGCCAAACAGCGCACTGACATCGGGAAACACGTAAAATGCCCCCATGGGTTGGTTGACCTGGAATCCGGGGACCTTTGAAAGGCCGTCCACCATGAGGGACCGTCGCCTCCGGAAAGCCTCCACCATGGGGGCTGCGACAGAGGCGGGATCGGCTTCCAAGGCTGCTGCAGCTGCAGCTTGGGTGATGCTTGAGGGGGCAGATGTGAATTGCCCCTGAATCTTGGTGCATGCCGCTGCGATCCACTTGGGTGCACCGATGTAGCCCAAGCGCCAGCCTGTCATGGCGAACCCTTTGGAGACCCCGTTGACCGTCACAGTGCGTTCCCACATGCCTGGTTGTGCAGCCATGCTGGCGTGCTTCTCTGTGAAGTTGATCAGTTCATAAATCTCATCGCTGATGGTCACGACCCTGTCATGACGAAGAAGCACCGCCGCAAGTGCCGCAGTCTCCTCCTCGGTGTAGACAGATCCCGACGGGTTGCATGGGGAGGAGTACATGACCAGCCTTGTATTAGGGTTGATGGCCGCCTCCAAGGCTTGAGGTTGAATCTTGTAATCGTCGTCGATGCTCGTGGGCAACACCACGGGAATTCCGCCAGCCACCTTGACGATTTCTTCATAGCTCACCCAGTAAGGCGCAGGCAAGATGACTTCGTCCCCCGGGTCCACCAAGGACAGGACGACATTGGCAAGGCTTTGCTTTGCACCTGTGCTGACGACCACTTCATCCATGGCGTACGCAAGGCCGTTGTCCCTTTGGAATTTGTGCACGATGGCCTCTCGGATCCTCGGAGTGCCTGGCACAGGGGTGTAATGCGTCTCGTTCGCCTCGATGGCATCAATGCCTGCTTGCTTCATGGCCGCAGGAGTGTCGAAGTCGGGTTCGCCCAGTGAGAGGGAGATGACATCGACGCCTTGGGCCTTCAATTCGCGGGCCTTTCTGGCCATGGCAATCGTGGCCGATTCGCTCAGACGTTGGAGCAATTGAGAGGTGGTGGGTTGCATGGGAAGAGCTGAAATGAATGCTGAGAATGCGTGCCCAAAAATACGGTGCCCCTCCGACAGAAGTCCTTTATGAACGACGAGATATGCACCACAGCCCCAAGGCTGTCCACAGTCCGTTGACGGGCAGAAGGGCGAAGCCAAAGGAGAACCCCATTGTGGCCCCCAACAAGGTCTCTGTGGTGTAGCCCAAAACGGGGGCCGCGACACATACCCAGGGGATCCACTGAGTGCGGGGCTGCCATGTCGTCCCCAGCCCTACCGCAAAGAGTCCGAGCAGTGGGCCGTAAGTGTAGTTCGCGATAGTGAACAGCGCAGCGACCACTGAGGTGTCGTTCACGGCGTGAAAGGCCAAAATGACCACCCAGAGCGCCACTGCCATGCCAAGGTGAACGCGTTTGCGGGTGACCATGCCCTTGTCGCCTTCCATGCTTGGCGTGTCCAGCAAGTCCACGCAGGTGGACGTCGTCAAGGCCGTCAGGGCGGAATCTGCGGAGCTGAATGCCGAGGCCAAAAGCCCCACCAAAAAAGCGACCCCCAACCACGGCCCCAAGGATCCTCCCATGGCCACCATGGGGTACAGCCTGTCCGTGGCCTCAGGCAAGGCCATGCCAATGCGTTCGGCATGCATCCAAAGGAGTGCGCCCATGCTCAAGAACAAGACGTTCGCGCCGACGAGCACAACGGTGAACGCCCCCATGTTCCATTGCGATTCGCGGACATTTTTGCAGGCCAGGTTTTTTTGCATCATGTCTTGGTCGAGCCCAGTCATGGCCACGGTGACAAACATGCCGGCCAGAATGTGCTTGACCCAGTGGTTGCCCAAACGCCAATCTTCCGTCACCCAGATGCGGGTCAGTCCCGTCTCGTCGAGAACTTGAGGGAGATTGGCCCAGCTTTGGCCTCCGGCAGAAAGGATTCCTCCGATGGTGAGCACCACAGCCAGAAGCATGCATGCCGTTTGAAGTGTGTCCGTCCAGATCACGGTGTTCATTCCGCCTCTGCGGGTGTACGCATAGATGATGGCCAGTACGGATGCGGTGGTGCCCATGAACCAACTCCAGGGCGAAGGCCCGCCCGCCAAAGGTTCGAGGATGAGAACATCCAGCACCAACACGACCAAGAACAAACGAAACGATGCCCCGATGATCCTGCTCAACAAGAAAAAGGCTGCCCCCGTTTTGTGGGCCTGTCGCCCAAACCGCTGGCCCAAGTACCCGTAAATGCTGGTCAGGCCAAGCTTGTAGTAAAGGGGTAGGAGGACGAATGCAACAATCACGTAACCAATGCAATAACCTACGACCATCTGAAGATAGGTCCACTCCTGTGAGCGCACCCATCCGGGAATGCTCAAGAAGGTCACGCCAGAGAGGGAGGCGCCGACCATTCCGAAGGCGACCACATACCAAGGTGCGCTTTGGCCTGCGACGAAGAAGCCGCGGTCGTCCGTGGCCATGTCCTGTGGTCCCGCCCTCCGCGAACTCCACCAACCGATGCCAAGCAACAGGCCTACGTAGCCCGCGGTGATGAGGATGGCGATGCTGGGACTCATGCGTTCAAATGTACGTCCTACCGAGGTGGTCGCACCCTGCCATTCTGTACCTTCGTCCCGTGCAACTCCCGTCCCGTTTGATTGAAGCTGCAGTGGACCAAATGGCCACTCTGCCTGGCATTGGCCGCCGCACGGCGTTGCGGCTTGTCCTGCACATGTTGGCGCGCGACGAAGACAGGGTCCGCGACTTTGCGGAGGCCATGGTGGCCATGCGAAGTGGGGTGAAGCCTTGCGGTACTTGCCACAACCCCACAGAAGAACAGACGTGCAATCTCTGCGCCAATCCCCACCGAGATCATGCCACGGTATGTGTGGTCGAGGATGTGAGGGACTTGTTGGCATTGGAGTCCATCGGCGAATACCGTGGGTTGTACCACGTTCTGGGTGGCGTGATCAGTCCGATGGATGGCGTAGGTCCCGCAGATTTGACGGTGGATGCTTTGGTGTCGAGGGCTGTTGAAGGTGGCATCAAAGAGATCATTTTGGCCTTGCCTGCATCGATGGAAGGGGACACCACGGCGTTTTATTTGGCCAAAAGGCTGGTGGACAGCGAATGCATGCTCACCACCTTGGCAAGAGGTGTTTCCGTGGGAGAAGCCCTGCAGTATGCGGACGAAGCCACGTTGTCGAGTTCGTTGTTGAACCGCCTGCCATACAAGGGTTGATGGACCTCAGTGTCGTCATTGTCAGCTACAATGTTCGGGCATTCCTGGAGCAATGCTTGGTGTCTGTGGAGCGCGCATCTTCTGGTTTGGACTTGGAAGTCTGGGTGGTGGACAACAACAGTGTGGATGGATCTGTGGAAATGGTGCGGTCCCGCTTTCCCGAAGTGCACCTCGTGGCCAACCGCGACAATGTTGGATTTTCCGTGGCGAACAACCAAGCCATTCGGCAATCCAAAGGGGACCATGTCCTGCTGCTGAACCCCGACACGGTGGTCCGTGAGGACACGTTTGTGAAGGGCCTTGCGCACATGAAGTCTCACCCTGAAGTGGGGGGCATGGGGGTGCCCATGTACGACGGGACTGGTCAATTTTTGCCGGAGTCCAAGCGCGGGGTGCCCACTCCATGGGCAGCGTTTTGTCGGATGGCAGGGTTGCATCATTTTGCCCCTCGGTCGCCCAAGTGGAATGCTTATTACGCCGGGCATGTCGCAGAAGACGAGACCGCAGAAATCGACATCCTTTCTGGGGCCTTCATGTGGATGCGGAAGAAGGCCTTGGACGATGTGGGTCTGTTGGACGAGCAGTTCTTCATGTACGGTGAGGACATCGACCTGAGCTGGCGTTTGGTCCAGGGAGGCTGGCGGAACCACTACCTCGCCTCGACCAGCATCATCCACTACAAAGGGGAAAGCACCAAAAAAGGCAGCTTGAACTACGTGCTGGTGTTCTACCGTGCCATGTTGTTGTTCGCTGCCAAGCATTTTGAAGGCCGTCAGGCCAAGCTCTTCTCTTGGATGATTCGGCTCGCCATTTACGGACGTGCTGGGTTGGCCATTGTGAGACGCTTGTTTTCACGATGGGGCGAGTTGATTCAAGTGGCCATACTTTCCACCGTCCTGTTGGCCGTGTGGCTGGTGGTGCTGGATACGGATGGGTCCAGGCAATTGACCTGGGAGGATGTTGGTTGGCAAGCGCCAGTGCTGTTGGGGATTCAGTGGTTGGGCATGTGGGCATTGGGTGGCTACCGAGAAACGAGGAACAAACGTTCGTTGTCCGGTCAGCTGGTTTCCTGGATGGGGGCATCGTTGTTGACTTGGGTCGTTTATGGCATGTGGCCAGAGGGCTGGCGCTTCAGCAGGGCAGGGGTGCTTGGTTTGGTCGCAGGGCATGGTTTGGCCCATGGGTTCACGATGTACCGGTCTTGGAAGCGCGGTGGCAACCCTTTTCACGTCCGTCGTGTCCTCGTGGCCTCTGAAGACCTGGAAAAGATGGTGGACTTGTTGCGACGAAACGAGGGGGAGCGGACGCGGCACCACAGCGTGGCGCTTTGGTCCCAGGGTCCAAGGCCTTCAGACGCGCCTGATTTGCCCTTTGTCCCATGGGTTGGGGGAGTGGATGACCTGGAGGAAGCCCTTCAAATCCACGACGCGGACGAGGTGGTGTTCAGCGGCAGAGACGTGTCGACAGACTTGATGGTGCAGTCATTGGAAATGCTCGGGAAAAGACACATTCACTGCCGCATTGCCTGGACAGATGCGGGGGATGTGATGTCCAGTGGAGGTGCCTCCAGGCCCGCCTTTGATTCTTTCAGCCAAGGTTTGCATGTGCCTGAAGTGGCAAGGACCAAACGGATGTTTGATGTCCTCGCTTCTCTGGCGATGTTGCTGGCCGTCCCGGTGCTCTGGGCGTCCGGGAGAGCGCGTTGGGCGACGGCCGCGAGAAAAGTGCTCGTGGGCCGATGGACTTGGGTTCGCCCGGGAAGCTTGGCCTCCGACCGGCCCTGGGTTTTGGACTTGACCAACGACCCTGAGGAAAGGAGCGCCCAACGCAAGGCCTTCACCCATGGCCGAGATTACCATTGGAAGAAGGACCTCTCGGTGGTCGTGGATGCCTTAATTTCGCACCGAGCAATCATCTCCCATGGCCATCATTGACATTCTCCTGCCCAAGATGGGCGAAAGCGTGGCGGAAGC
>JBELJW010000221.1:0-2736 GCA_042089975.1 Flavobacteriales bacterium
TGGGGAAGCCAACGTGGGCTTCCTGGGCGAACCGCAGGGCAGCAACCCCAACTTCAAGATGGACGTCATCACCCGGTGGGGCACCAAGATTTTTTCGACAGATTCTGTGGAGGAACCTTGGAACGGAAGGGTCGACGGCGATTTGGCCCCAACAGGGGTGTACGCCGTGGTCCTCCAATACTTGGATGGCGCCGGCGCTTGGCGCAGCCAGACACAACAACTCACTGTGCTTCCAAGCCAGTGAGATTCATGCACCTAGGCCGTGCAGGACAGGGCTTTCTGCACTAAATTTGCCCGAATCGCGGACCGAACCCATTCGTAAGGCCTGCGAAAAAACGCGATTCAATCCATGCCCATGGCCACCCATTCAGACAAATTTCTCGGCGAAGGTTTGACGTACGACGATGTGTTGCTCGTGCCCAACTACTCCGAAGTGCTTCCACGTGATGTTCAGCTGCACGCTCAATTTTCCCGGAACATCCAGCTCAAGGCCCCCATCGTCAGCGCGGCGATGGACACCGTGACAGAGAGCCGAATGGCCATTGCAATGGCACGTTCTGGCGGCATCGGCGTGGTGCACAAAAACATGAGCATCGCGGCGCAAGCCAATGAAGTCCGCAAGGTCAAACGCTCTGAAAGCGGCATGATCAAGGACCCGATCACCTTGACGGCAGATGCCACGGCAGGCGACGCCTTGTCCATCATGCGGGAGCACAAAATCGGTGGCATCCCTGTCATCGATCCCCACGGAAAGCTTGTGGGCATTGTGACCAACCGCGACTTGCGCTTTGAAAAAACCATGTCCCGCCCCATCACGGAACTGATGACAAGCGACAAGCTCATCGTGACTTCCGAAGGAAGCGACTTGTCGGAAGCCGAGCAAATTTTGCGTGAATACCGCATTGAGAAGCTTCCCGTCGTGGACAAGGATGGTCTGCTCGTCGGACTGATCACCTACCGCGACATCATCAAACTCAGCGAATTCCCGAATTCCTGCAAGGACGAGTTTGGCCGCTTGCGCGTGGCCGCTGCTGTGGGCGTCACGGCGGACACCCATGAACGCGTGGCCGCACTCGTGGAAGCAGGTGTCGATGCTGTGATTGTCGACACCGCCCATGGCCACAGCCGTGGGGTGCTGGACACCGTGAAATCTGTGAAAGACGCCTTTCCATCCATTGACGTCGTTGCGGGCAACATCGCCACAGCGGAAGCAGCCAAAGCCCTTCTCGAAGCCGGCGCAGATGCCGTCAAGGTTGGCATTGGCCCTGGGTCCATTTGCACCACCCGGGTCATCGCCGGCGTGGGCGTTCCTCAATTGCGCGCCGTGATGGAAGTTGCAGAGGCGTTGAAGGGAACAGGTGTTCCTTTGGTGGCCGACGGCGGCATCCGTTACACAGGCGACATTGTCAAGGCATTGGCTGGAGGAGGCAACACCGTCATGGTGGGCTCCATGCTGGCTGGGACCGAAGAAAGCCCCGGTGAGACGATCATTTACGAAGGACGACGGTTCAAGGCCTACCGTGGCATGGGCTCTGTCGAGGCCATGCAGAAAGGGTCCAAAGACCGTTATTTCCAGGACGCCGAAGACGATTTGAAAAAGCTCGTGCCCGAAGGCATCAGCGGCCGCGTGCCCTTCAAGGGTTCCATCCAAGAGGTCATGCACCAGGTGATGGGAGGACTGAGGGCAGGCATGGGCTACTGTGGAAGTGCCGATTTGAAAGAACTCCAAGAAAAAGGCAAATTTGTGCGCATCACTTCGGCGGGCGTCAAGGAAAGCCATCCCCACGATGTCATGATCACCCGCGAAGCCCCCAACTACAGCCTCCGATGATCCGACTCCCTCTTGCCATGAACCAAGCAAAACCAGTTTCCATGTTTTTCTCCAAGAATTCTGTTGTTGGGCTCGCATCCGCAGCCTTGGCCTTGATGCTTTGGACCCTGCCAGACGCTGGCATAGCGCAATCCAGCGATGTCTTGGACATCGCGGGCGAACGCGTTTCCCTCGATGACTTTCAGCATGTCTACGGCAAAAACAACCGGGACAGCGTGTATTCCGTCGAAGCGCTTGACGACTACATGGAGCTGTTCATCAACTTCAAACTCAAGGTGCGTGAGGCTGAAGCCATGGGCATGGACACGGCAGAAGCGTTCATCACAGAACTGGCCGGGTACCGCAGCCAATTGGCCCGCCCCTACCTCGTCGACGGTGACTTGCTCGACGCCATGGTGGAGGAAGCCTACGAACGCAAGGGCATGGAAGTCAGGGCCAGCCACATTTTGGTCAGCGTCGATGACAATGCCACACCCGCCGACACCTTGGCAGCATGGAACCGCATCCAAGGCATCCGCGCACGGGTGATCTCAGGGGAGGATTTTGAGGCCGTGGCAAGGAGCAAAAATGGAAGCGACGACCCCTCCGCCGCCAGCAATGGGGGCGACTTGGGCTGGTTCACCGCCTTCCAAATGGTGTACCCTTTCGAATGCGCCGCCTTCAACACCCCCGAAGGCGAGGTCAGCAACGTGGTGCGGACCCGATTTGGCTACCACATTTTGAATGTTGTGGGCAAGCGCAAGGCGCGAGGAGAAGTGCAAGTCGCCCACATCATGGTCCGCATGCCCTCCGACGCCCCACAGGATCAAGTGGCCAATGCAGAAGGGCGCATCCAAGAAGTCAAACGCCTCCTTCTCAGTGGAGAGTCGTTCGAGTCGCTGGCATTGAAATACAGCGAAGACCCT
>JBELJW010000222.1:0-2720 GCA_042089975.1 Flavobacteriales bacterium
ATTGACTTGACCAACATCGCACGGATGAACCGCGACTTCTTGAATGCTTCTGTGACAGGCGAATAATGCACCTCAGTCATTCCCATGAAACGAGTTGCCGTATCTTTGGAGGTATGATGACACGTTTTCTTTTGCTCGTGGCTGTGACTTTGACCGCCCTTTCCGTCCAAGCCCAAAAAGCCGAACTGACCTTTGGGGTGTCTGGCTTATGCGGCATGTGCGAGGATCGCATCGAAGCCGCCTTTGACCAAAAAGGCATCGTCGCGGCTGACTACAACCTCGACACCAAAAAGATTCATGTGGTCTACAAGACCAAGAAGTGGAACGAGGAGAGCTTGCACAAACTGGCCACAGGCGTAGGCCACGATACGGACAAGTACAAGACGACAGACGAGCTGTACGCCAACATTCATGGATGCTGCAAATACCGTGACCACCAATCTTGCAGTGGCCACGACCATGATCACGACCACGACGATCACCGCTGATGCGAACGTGGTTGCTTGGCGTTTGCGTGGCGCTGCTTGCGAGTTGGTCTCTTGAGATCAGCGCGCAGAAAACCCTTCGAGGCAAAGTCTTTGCGCCTGAGGACCACTCGGGACACAACCACGCGCCGGGAGCGCACGTGGGCAAGGAGACGTTTGATCCGCTCCCCGGAGCGACCGTGATGTGGAAAGGAAGCGGCACGGGAACGGTGACGGACGCGTTTGGCTTTTTTCAATTGGACGTGCGCCGGAATCCGGATACGTTGCGTGTGAGCATGGTGGGTTACCAGACCGTGGACGTGTACTACAGCGGGGAAGGGTACTTGGACATTCCGCTCGAGCCAGGGGTGCTCCTCCAATCGGCGGATGTCGTGTTCGAGGAGCGTTCTCAAAGTGTGTCGTTGCTCAATCCCTTGAACATCCAAGAACTCAACCGCAAGGAGCTTTGCAAGGCGGCTTGTTGCAACTTGAGCGAGGCGTTTGAAACGAACGCCTCTGTGGATGCGAGCTTCACGGATGCGGTGACGGGCACCCGACAAATTCACATGTTGGGCTTGGCAGGAAAGTACACCCAGCTGCTCGTCGACAACCTTCCCGGTCCTCGAGGCCTCAATGTCGTCCAAGGACTTGGTTTCATTCCGGGACCTTGGATTGAGAGCATTTACATTTCCAAGGGAGTGGGTACTGTGGCGTCAGGTTATGAAAGTTTCACAGGCCAAATCAATGTGGCCCACCGCAATGCTGAAACAGCCGAGCCCCTCCACATCAACCTGTTCTTGGCGGCTTCTGGTCGCATGGAGTTCAACCATGTCAGCAGACATGACGTTTCGCGAAGGTGGACGACTGTTTTGATGACGCACGGTGAATGGGGCCAACGGGCCAACGACCGCAACGGCGATCAATTCTTGGACATGCCCCTTCGAAAGGATGCAGTGGTGCGCAACGAATGGCATTTCGTGGGGGACCGCGGCTGGCGGGCCAACGTGAGTTTGAACGCGGTCGACATGGAGCGAGATGGAGGCATGATGGGGGAAACGCCGCGGTGGTCAATGGTCACGGACGTTGAGCGCGCAGAATTGAACGCCAAGGTGGGCAATGTGCTTCCTGGAAAACCAGGACGTTCATGGGGCAGTCAATGGACGGTCGCCACCCACCGGCACCGACATTCCTTTGGCGACCGGAGCTACGACGGGGCGCAAAAAACGTTCCAAGGAAAGGTTTTGCGCACGGGTTCATTGGGGACCGACGGCCCCGACTTCAGTGCCGGAGTCAGCTACCTTTTGGACGATTATTTCGAGTCGGGATCTTGGAGCCAACCCGCCATTCCGTCCGATGGTGCGTCGACCGACACGCTGTCCCGCACCGAGCACGTGCCCGGGGCATTTTTGGAAACGACGTGGTCCCAAAATCCCCGTGCGACGGTCGTGGCAGGATTGCGCGTGGACCAACACAACATGTGGGGCACGGTCGTCACCCCTCGACTTCACGCGCGCTGGAGCGCCACCGAACAGACGTCCCTCAAACTGGTGGCCGGCACTGGTTTTCGGACACCCAATGTGCTGATGGAACAGTTGGGCGCCTGGGCCAGCAACAGGGCTTGGGTCATTGGAGATTTGGAGCCGGAGCGCGGCTGGAATGCTGGAATCAACCTCACCAGCAAGTTCAAACTCGCCTTCCGGGAAGCAGAATTGGCCTTGGATGGCTATTGGACGGAATTCCAAAGCCGGGCAGTGGTCGACCTCGACCAAGACCCCCATGCCATCCACATCTACAACTTGAACGACCGCGAGTCAAGGTCCTTGACGGCCCAAGCAGAACTGGGATGGTCGGTCCATCGAAGGGTGGACATGCGTTTGGCGTACCGCTGGGTGAAGGCCACCACCCAAAGGCTAGGTGCTGAGGCGGCGGGCACACTTTTGGACCCCTTTGTCCCCAAGCACAGGGCATTCACCCAATGGAGTTATGCCTCCAAAGTGGACAAGAGCGGTGGCAAATGGATGGGGGACCTGACGGTGCAGTGGGTGGGCCCTCAGCGCACGCCGCGCCCTGATGCTTCCTTTGACGATCGTCAGGCAGCAGAATTGGAGCCAGGTTTTGTCGTGGCCAACGGTCAGATTTCCCGATCCTTTTCAGAAGGAAAGGACCTTTATTTGGGCGTCGAGAACTTGCTGAATTACCGTCAAAGCCGGCCCATTGTGGCCTCGGCCCTCGCGTCCGATTTGGGCAACGATGCAT
>JBELJW010000026.1:0-15815 GCA_042089975.1 Flavobacteriales bacterium
TGCCCGTTTCATCGTGAAGTTGCCACGCCAGCTGCACCATTCGGGGCCAGTTGTCGCCATCGGTGATGGGGGCGTTCCAATCCCTTGGCAGGCCCGTGGTTTCCGTATCGTAAATGAGAATCATGGAGCCTTCGAAATTCGCGAAACCAGCATGAAACGAACATCTCTTGTGCAAGGTTGTTTTCCACATTGCATCCCCACTCAGGAGATTTGGACTGCCTTAAAAGGATTGCCACCATGACCACACCCACCACACCCCCCGTTCCGCCCAGGACATTTGACCTGGGAGACGAGCACATTGGAACCTCTGTCGACACCCCTCTGAAGGACGATGCATTCGCCCTTTCCGACGAAAACAAAATCCAGCAAATCGAGGCCAAATTCCATGACATCATGGACATCCTTGGCTTGGACCTAAAAGACGACAGCCTGTCTGGAACACCGCATCGCGTGGCCAAGATGTTTGTCAAGGAGATTTTCAAGGGCCTGAACCCTGAGAACCACCCCGACGTCAAGACGTTTGACAACATCTACGGGTACCACCACATGTTGGTGGAACGCAACATCACGGTGAATTCCACCTGCGAGCACCACTTCCTCCCCATCGTTGGGGTGGCCCATGTGGCGTACATCCCTGGCGAGCGCGTGGTGGGATTGAGCAAACTGAACCGCATCGTCGACCACTATGCGAAGCGCCCACAAGTGCAAGAGCGGTTGTCCCGACAAATCCTCGTCTCCCTGCAAGAATTGCTTGGCACCGAGGACGTGGCCGTGGTGATCGACGCCAAGCACTTGTGCGTGTCCAGCCGCGGCATCCAAGACGAACAGAGCTCTACGGTGACCGCGAGTTACGGCGGTGCTTTTGAGTCCAACCCCGACATTCGCGCTGAATTTCTTCAGCACTGCGAAGGATAAGCGTCTGGTCTTGCAGGGTTTGGCAGAGTTGACTATCTTTGCGCTCCAATTTTGGCACTAACAACAGGGTTTAGGACCCTTTTAAAACGTTTTTCCCATGGCCACACGCCTAAGACTCCAACGCCACGGTAAGAAAGGAAAACCCTTCTACCATCTCGTCGCTGCAGATGCCCGCTCCAAGAGAGACGGCCGTTACATCGAAAAGCTCGGCGTTTACAACCCCAACACCAACCCTGCCACGATCGAGGTCAACCATGACCGCGCATTGCATTGGTTGCAAACTGGGGCCAGCCCTTCTGACACTGCCCGTGCCATCTTAAAGTTCAGTGGTGCCATCTACCACAACCACCTTCTCAACGGTGTCCGCAAGGGAGCCTTGACAGAAGCTGAAGCGCAGAAGCGTTTTGACACGTGGTTCAATGAAAAGCAGGGCAAGGTGCAGGCCAAACGCGACGGATTGACCGCGGCGGCAGAAAAAGAAGTGAAGGACCGTCTGGCAGCAGAACGCAAGCAAAACGAAGACCGCGCAGCAGCTTTGGCAGCAGCAGCTTCTGAACTCGCGGCAGCGGCAGAAGCAGCGGCAGCGGCCGAAGCAGCACCAGCTGAAGAGGCTCCAGCCGAGGACGCCGCCCCAGCAGCGGAAGCGGCACCTGCCGAAGAAGCAGCTCCAGCAGCGGAGGAAGCTCCAGCAGCAGAGGAAGCTCCAGCAGCAGAGGAAGCTCCAGCAGCAGAGGAAGCTCCAGCAGCAGAGGAAGCTCCAGCAGCGGAGGAAGCTCCAGCAGCGGAGGAAGCTCCAGCAGCGGAGGAAGCTCCAGCTGAAGAGAAAAAGGACGACGCAGCAGAAGCATAATTCCTCCTCGTTGGACATTGAAAAAAGGGCCGCCTTCGTGGCCCTTTTTCATGCCCCATTGTGGCCGACCTTTGCACCATGACACAAGACCAGTGTTTTCTGCTTGGGAAAATCACCAAGCCCTTCAGCTTCAAAGGTGAGGTGGTGCTTTGGATGGATGTCGACGACGCCACCCCTTATGAAGGCGCCTCCACCCTTTGGGTCCCGCAACAAGGCATTCTCGTCCCCTATGCAGTGGAGGGTTTGCGCAGGAACAAAGACCGTTACGTCGTGCGGTTGGCCGATGTCACTACGGAGGACCAAGCGAAGGGACTTGCCGGCAAAGACGTGTGGTTGCCTTTGACCGAGATGGCGCCCATTGCAGAAGGAAAATTCTACTTTCATGAAGTGCAAGGTTGGACCGCAAAGGACCGCGCCACAGGCCAAGAGGTCGCCACCATTGTGCATGTTGTGGACCAAGGGGCCTACCCCATGCTGGAAGTAGACTTTGGCGACGACAACACCGGTTACATCCCCCTGCCAGATCACGTCCAAGTGGATGTGGACCGGGCGAACCAAACCCTTGTCATCGACCTTCCTGAAGGACTGATCGAAGTGTATCTAAATGCCGACGATGACCCCGACGATGGAGGCGACGAAGCAGGGGACGATGGGGCGTGGGACTGATTCACCGGCCGCCTTCGAGATTTTGCACATATTCCATCAAACGGCTGTGAAGAATTGACTTCAGGTCCTGTCCCCAAACCGCAACATTGCAGGGTAGCTTCGAAGAGTTGTTTTATTCTTCACCCGAGAAGCCCAATTTGGTCTTCTCATGACCCTTTTCCATGGCTGCATCTCCCGCTCCCAAACGAAGCACTGCCGGATCTCCTCCTCCAACTGCCACACGCACGGCCAAGGACACCAAAGCCAAGGACACCCCACCCCTACGACCAAGCACAAAGACCAAGACCAAGACCTACGTTTTGGACACTTGCGTGTTGCTTTTTGACCACACTGCCCTCAACAACTTCGAGGAAAACAAAGTCGCCCTTCCCATCACCGTGCTGGAGGAATTGGACAAGTTCAAGGTGGGCAATGAGACCAAGCATTTCGAAGCACGTGCTTGCATCCGCGCCTTGGACAGGTTGAGCGAAGAAAACACGTTGCAGGATTGGATCCCACTGGAGAATGGAATGGGAGGTGAGTTGAAAATTGTGATGGACTCCGACTGCTCAGGTGCCTCCACCAAGGGCGTCTTCACGGAGCAAACCAACGACCACAAAATCCTCGACGCCGCCCTCTGCCTTCAGGCACAAGAACCCGAGTCCAATGTGATCCTGGTGTCCAAGGACATCAACCTCAGGCTCAAGGCCAAGGCCCTGAATCTTCCTGCAGAGGATTACCAAACGGGCAAGGTCAAGGACAACCGCCACATGTTCACAGGCCGCACCACTCTCGAAGGGGTGGACAGCGACGTCATCCGTCGCATGTACGTCGACGGCCAAAGCCGAAAGACCACCGCCCTTGGCTCGGAACGCCAGAACAACCATTTCTACATTTTGAAGGACGGCAGCGCTTCCGCCATGGGCTTCTACAACGAAGGCAAACGTTGCATCTCTCGCGTGGACAAATCCTACGCCTACGGCATCAAGCCGCGGAATTCAGAGCAAGCCTTTGCATTGCATGCCATCCAAAACCCCGATGTGAACCTCGTGACCATCTGTGGTGTCGCAGGCACGGGAAAGACCTTGCTGGCCTTGGCCGGTGCACTTGAACAACACAAACGCTACGACCAGATCATTTTGGCCAGGCCCATTGTGGCCCTCAGCAACAAGGATCTGGGCTTTCTCCCAGGCGACGCAGAGGAGAAGATCAATCCTTACATGCAGCCTTTGTTTGACAACCTGAAGTTCATCCAAAGCCAGTTTGGGCCCAACGAGCGGAAGCACCGTGCCATCGAAGACATGAAGCGGGATGGCAAAATCCAGATTTCTCCCTTGGCCTACATCCGAGGCCGGTCGCTGTCCAATGTCATTTTCATCGTCGATGAGGCCCAAAACCTCACCCCCCACGAGGTCAAAACCATCATCACGCGGGCGGGCGAAAACACCAAGATCATTTTGACGGGCGACATCCGTCAGATCGACACGCCCTACCTCGATGAGCAATCGAATGGACTCACCTACGTCATTGACCGGTTGCGCGGCAAAGACCTTTACTGCCATGTGAGCCTCGAGAAGGGAGAACGCTCGGAGCTGGCCAACTTGGCCAACGACAACCTCTGATCACTTTCGGACCAAACGCCTGACCCAATGTTGGCCCTTGCTGTGCATTTGGAGTACGTAGGTTCCTGGAACGGCGGGAAGTTGCAATTCCATCAAAGCCACACCCTGTCCATGGTTCACCCTTGACCCCTTGGGGTCGTACAATTCCCACATCCCACCCTGAAACGCCAGAGGTGGCACCACTGTGACCCTGCCGTCCACGGTGGGATTGGGGAAAGCCTGGCCATGTCGGGCCTGTTCCGACACACTGCTCACCACCGGCACACTGACAGAGGTCTCGGCCACCAATTCAGGCGCTGCCCCTTGGGCTTCGAACAAAGCTTGGAACGCCTGGATGGTGCTGTCTTGGATGTCGAACATGGGCGCCACCCAGCGCGGAGGCATGCTCTGGTACCACACCCTCACATCCATCACCACGGGGAGATCGGTCGAAGGCGAAGCGGTCATGTCATAGGTCAGGCGGTCCAATCCCAACTCGGACTCAAATGAAAATTCAAGATCGTACAATGCGAGGCCTTCGACACGTGTGGTGTCGTACACCTCGTGGTCGTCACTGAAACCCAGAGGCAGCAAACGGTTGTCCTTGGCCGAGCTTGCCGCCCGCTCCAAAACATTGGTCGGGGTTCCCGTCACATCCACTGCCACCAATTCATAGACCTGCACTTGGTCCTCGGCGTCGATGGTGGTGTAATGCGGCTCGTATTCCGCAAGGCCACCCTCGTCCACCCCGTGCAAGAAGCCCCCTGGACTCCAACGGCCGTTGTGCCAAAGGGTGTCTTCTCCTTGATGGGCCACCACTTCAATCCAAGCCCTGCGCGCAGGGTACCCCGAAGGAAACTTGTGCCCTGCCTTGTTCACCACTTCCACCGCCACAGACCCCAAGCCGTCCACCCAGGACGCATCTTGCACCGAGAGCTCCACCGTTTCATTCCTAAGCACATCCCTCGTCCATGCAATGGTGCTGTCAAATTGGGCCACGGAGGCAGACAAGCCAAGGGCTTCCGTATTGTCGCGCATGATCTCTAGCATTTGGGCGTTGCCCCCCACAAGAATGTGCTTTTTGAACGGCGCCCTGGGTCCCAAAGAAGCTTGACCCGAGGCAATCACCACCCCTCCTGACACTTCAGGCATGTGGCAGTCCTGACAATCTTTGGGTGTGTCGCCATCGTCCGCGTAGGAGGAATTCAACCACTCGTGGTAGGTGGCTTGCTCGATGTAATCCTGGCCCGTGAGGTTGCCTTCCATGTCAGCCGTTTGGGTCACCAACGAGTGGCATCCCGCACAGGCCTCCGATCCATCCAAATGCGCGCCGTACATGATGTTCTCATAGGGCGTGTACAATTGCATGGGCGCCTGCAAAAGTGGAGCGTCGTCCTTTCCCGCACCGTAAGGACCGTAGATGGTCAAGGAATCAAACGCCAAATCCCCGCTGAATGCATTGCCCACCGTGGAGGCCTGTTGGTGGCATGCCACGCAACTGACGCCATCCAACGCCAAGCTGTCTTGGAACAATTGCGCCATCGCGTAATGTTCTTGGCCCAAATGATGGGCATTGAAATGCCCCAAAGGCGCGTGGCATGAGGTGCATTTGTCTTCGAGCTCGAGCTGGTGGTCGGGATTGAGGGCCACCTCATGGACCACCTTGGCCCGCCAAAAAGGATCCTTCGCGCTGTTGGCCATCAGTGAACTCTGCCACTGGTCCGTCGGGTTGACGTCCTCGCCAGCCTCACTCACGTTGGCCAACTGGGCCACATCGTGACCGTGGCAACCAGCGCAAATTCCACTGCCTGTGAACAATGCGTTGGACGTGTCGGGCAGCCCTTCGTAGGCCGTCAAAAACGCCCGGCTGTGATAGGGATTGCCTTGGTCATGCAAGCCTTCTGGACGCATGGACCAGGAGGCCATGACGACCACGACAGCGCCTGAGAGCGCCCACATCGTGCGAGGGGATTGCGTGTTCACGTCAGCAGAACTTTCATGGGAAGCTGCAAGTTGCACCCAACTGGAACAAAATCACAAGATCCTGACCTTGAGGACCACTTTTCGGCCCATGTGTTCATTCATGCGGTCGACGATGTCCTGCTTCGCGTGTTGGAATTCTTCCTTCAATGGCCCACTGTCCAACATGCACACCAAGGTGCCATCCTTCTGCAACCGGAGCTTCCGCGTCCTGTTTTCAACCGCTTGACCAAACACTTGGTTCCAAGCCTCTCGCACTTCCACTTCGTCCATGCGCCCCTGCATCCGCGACACTTTCAAGAAGTGTTGGATGACCTCTGCCAATGGTCGGCTGCTGTTCTCCGCACGCTCGTAGTCGGCGGAATTGCGAAGGGGTGGGCGTTTGCGTCTCATGCCTTTGAGGGGGTTTGCACCTTGACCTCACCTTGATGGACTTCAAACACACGGACGTCTGCGCCCGTCGAAGCAAACATGTCGGGGATCCTTCCAAGGTGCGTGTCGGTGATGAACACTTGACCAAATGTGCCATTGGTCACCCTCTTCATCAAGGCCTCCACCCTTTTCTCGTCAATCTTGTCGAAGATGTCGTCCAGCAAAAGAATGGGCTTCACCCCTGTCGCTTGTTCGATGAAGGCCAGTTGTGCGAGCCTCAACGCCACCACAAAGGACTTCTGTTGGCCTTGGCTTCCAAAGCGCTTCAAGGCATGGGTGCCCAAGGTGAACACCACATCGTCCTTGTGGATGCCCACAGTGGTGCGGCGCAACCGGCGGTCCTCGTCTTGGGCCTGATGCATCTTGGCCGCAATGGCTTCGGGGTCGTCGTTCACATGGGTGGTCAGGCGAAGCCCCACTTCCTCTGCACCTCCCGAGATCTCTGCATAAGTCGACAAGAATCCCGGCAAAAAATCGTCCACAAAGGCCTTTCGGGCCTTCGCGATCACAGCAGCTTTGGGCGCAATCCGCGCATCCCATGGCGCCAAAAGAGAGGCGTCAAAGGTCCGGTTCTCCGCGAAGTAGCGCAGCAGGGCGTTGCGCTGTACCAGGGATTTGTTCACGTCGATCAAGGCGTCCAAATAGGCACGGTCGTACTGGCTGATCACGGCGTCCATCCACTTCCTGCGCATTTCGCTACCCTCCTGAATCAATGCGGCATCGTCGGGCGCAATCATCACCGCAGGGAAACGGCCGATGTGGTCGGCCAACCTTGTGTACGGCTTGTCGTTGCGTTTGAACTGCTTTTTGGCCCCGCGCTTCACCCCACAGCTCACCCTCTCCTCCACCTCCAAACGCTCGAAATCTCCTTGGACCAGCATGAAAGGCTCGCCGTGGGCGATGTTTTGGCCGTCGATGGGGTTGAAATAACTCTTGCAAAAGCAGAGATAGTGGACCGCATCGAGCACATTCGTCTTGCCGCTGCCGTTGTCCCCGAGGAAACAATTCACTTGCGGACCGAGGGACACGTCGGCCCCGGAGTGGTTTTTAAAGTGAACCAAATGAAGATGTTTGAGCAGCATGCCGCGAATTTCTCTATTTTTGTGCTCCGTTACCCCCTCCTTATGGCGAAGAAAACAAACAAAGAAGAAACAATCGTCGACGTGGAAGAGCTTTACAGCAAATCCGAAAAATTCGTCGACGACAACCGCAAGCAGCTCACATTGGGCCTTGGCGGTGCTGCAGCCCTCATTCTAGTGGTCATTGGATACACCAGTTTGGTGGTCGCACCCAAGAATGAAGCCGCAGAAGAAGCCGCATTCATGGCAGAACACTACTTCGCCAAAGACAGCGCCGACCTGGCAATGCTCGGCGACGGATTGAACGCTGGCCTCGAAGAAATCCTCAGCGACCACAGCGGCACCCCTGCTGCCGCACGTGCTGCTTTTGAATTGGGCATGCTCCACAGGGACGCTGCGCAATTCGAAGACGCCATTGCGGCCTTCTCCGATGCCGACTTTGGAGACGACGTGTTTGGCCCCCTTGTGGACGCCAACCTTGGAGACTGCCATGTTGAACTGGGCAACTTGCAAGAGGCCGAGGGCCACTTCGCAAGCGCAGCTTCTGCCGCGGCCTCTGGCCTTGCGGCAAAGGCGCTGGCGCCCATGTGCTCCTACAAGCAGGCACTGGTGTTGATTGAACTTGGCAACGAAGCCAAGGCGATCAAAGTCTTGGAAAAGCTTTCCAACGATTTCCCCAATTCGACCTACGCTGCCAACGCGACTGGCTTGGCCACATCGCTTGCGAAGTAAATGGCGACAGCAGGCAACAACCTGAGCGCATACAAGTCGTCTGACTTGCCCAACGGTGCCCACTTCAAGGTGGGCATCGTTGTGTCTGAATGGAACCAAACGTTCACCAAGGGCATGCTCGACGGTGCCCTCGAAGTCCTCCATAAGGCCGGAGTCCCTGCAGAAGCCATTCAAGTGCATTGGGTCCCTGGAAGTTTTGAGCTGGCCTTGGCCTCCCAGTGGCTCGTCGAGCGAGACCGCATCGATGGCGTCGTGGCCATTGGATGTATCATCCGTGGAGAGACCGCCCATTTTGACCATGTATGTAGTGCAACAGCACAAGGCATCGCCGAGGTGAACCTCAAGACAGGAAAGCCTGTGATGTTTTGTGTGCTGACCGATGACAACGAAGCGCAATCCGCTGCCCGTTCAGGTGGGGAGCACGGCAACAAAGGAGTGGAAGCAGCCGTCGGCTTGCTCAAGATGCTTGCTTTGCGTGCCCAGCTTTGACTTTTTGCTCCCCTTGAATTGATTTAGAACGACGACCATGAACAACATGCAACGACGGGTCCTATGGACCACCGCCGCCCTCTTTTGGGTGGCCTCCTCCCCTGCACTTGGGCAATACCCTGGCTACCAGCAAAAGGCGGACTACTCCATGGACATTGTCCTGGACACCGCCCTTCATCAGTACGACGGCACCATGCGTGTGACGTACACCAACCAAAGTCCGGAAGTGTTGGACCGGGTATTTTGGCACTTGTTTTTCAATGCCTTCCAACCAGGGTCCATGATGGATGTGCGTTCGAGGAACATTTCAGATCCTGACCGTCGGGTGGGCAGCCGCATCGCGGAGCTTCCCGAAGACGAGTGGGGATGGCAACGGGTGGAGTCGGTCAAGGTCCAAGGAAAAAATGTGGCCTTTGAAGAAGACGGGACCATCCTCGTGGTGGACCTGCCCAAAAAGCTCCGCCCTGGAAAGTCCATGACTTTTGACTTGACTTGGAAGGCCCAAGTGCCGCGTCAAATTCGCCGATCCGGTTGGATGAATGCAGAGGGCGTGGAGTACAGCATGACCCAGTGGTACCCCAAGCTTTGCGAATTCGACCACCACGGTTGGCACAGCAACCCCTACATCGGCCGCGAATTCCACGGCATCTGGAGCCACTACGATGTACGGCTTCACGTGCCCCAAGGCTATGTGGTTGCCGCCACAGGGGTCCAAGAGTCGGCCATGAAAAAGGCCCTGCCCAACGGCACACCTGGGACCGTCGTGCGGTTCAAAGCCGACAATGTCATTGACTTTGCTTGGGCGGCCGACCCTGATTTTGTGGAGGAGACCTTCGATGTGGACGGTGTCACCCTTCGTTTGGTCCACCAAGCAAACCCAGAGTTGGACAGCAATTGGACCGCCCTAGGGGACTACGCAGCAAGGGCCATGGCCTTCATCAACGACGACATTGGGCCCTACATGTACCCGGAATACAACGTGGTCCAAGGAGGCGATGGCGGCATGGAATACCCGATGCTGACCTTGGTGACTGGCGAGCGTTCGCTGCGAAGCCTGGTGGGCGTCACCGTTCATGAAATGGCCCACAGTTGGTTTCAAGCCATGGTGGCCACCAACGAGAGCCTGCACGAATGGATGGACGAGGGATTCACATCATGGGCGGAATCGCGTTGCATGGCAGAATTGTTTGCCGACCCCATGAAGCCTTCAGAAAACCCACACAAGTGGTCCTACAGTGGCTACATCAACCAGCACTTGTCAGGCAATGAAGAGCCTTTGATCACCCATGCCGATCACTACAAAACCAACCGTGCCTACGGCATAGGTGCCTATGCCAAGGGCGAGGTGTTTGTGGAGCAGTTGGGCGCCGTGGTGGGAACCGCCACCAGAGATGCGGGCATGCGTCGTTACTTCAAGGAATGGTCCTTCAAGCATCCTGGGCCCCACGACTTCAAACGGGTCATGGAAAGCGAGTCTGGACTGGAACTCGATTGGTATTTCCAAGAAATGATGCACACCACCAATGCCATCGACTATGCCGTCGAGTCCGTGGTGAACGATGGGGAATCGGTGACGGTAGAACTGTCGCGCCGGGCTGACATGCCCATGCCACAGGATTTGTCCTTGGCTTGGGACGACGGCACCGTGACCTTGGTGCACATCCCCTTGGTGATGATGCGTGGCCACAGGCCCTTGAACGAAGGTGAAATCCTGGGCACAGATTGGCCATGGGTGGACCCCAAGTACACGTACACCTGTCCTTCGGAAGGTCGAAAGCTGACATCTGTGACGCTCGATGCCGCAGGATTGCAGGCAGACATCCACCGTGACAACAATGCGTTGACTTTTGACTTGAGCCGCGTGCAAGAAGCGGGGCAATCCAACTGACCCCATGTTCCAAAAACACTTGAACCTCTCTCCTGCTTGGCTCGAATGGGCTGGAATGGGCTTGCTGGGCGCGGGGCTCATGTGTTGGATGGGACCCCAGGTGTGGATGTTCCAAGGCAACCTTCCCATCACCCCTCAAAGCCTTCTCATGGTCCTTTGGGGTGTTCTGTGGGGCGGTCCCATTGGACTGCTGGCCTCAGCCCTTTACCTCATTGCAGGAGGATTGGGCCTCCCTGTTTTTGCGGACGGCGCACATGGCTGGGAACACTTCATGGGAACCACCGGGGGCTTTTTGCTCGCCTTTCCCATCGCATCCTGGGTCGTGGGCACCCTGGCCTCGTCGCTCACACGATGGAAATACGGCACAGCCACCCTGTTGTTGCTTGGGGGACAAGGACTCATTGTCGGGCTCGGCCTGCTGTGGCAAAGGGGCATTGTGCCCGTGGAAACATCTTGGTTGGACACCCTTGCCAGATTGATGCCGGCCATCTTGGTGAAGACGGCTTTGGGCGCGATTGTGGTGGTGTTCATCGGTCGGCTTTTGACCAAGCACGAGGTCGAAAGTTGAGTCGCTACCTTGGGGGCTCAATTCCCCCTCATGAAAACCAACCATTTCTGGGCCTTGTTGGCAGCTTGGGCACTGTGCATCGGCTGTCAGTCAGACGAAGCCGCCTCTGCCCCTTCTGCCAAAGCCCAAACCATCGCTGACATGAAACGAGCCACGGACAACCACAGCTTCAGCCGGCCCCAGGAGGCCGTTACCACGCACCTTAGTTGGACGGCTAAGGTCGATTTCGACACGCGTCAGATCTCTGCAACCGCCCAATACCAGATCGCCACGGCCGACGACGCCCAACGCATTTTGCTCGATTGTCGGGGATTGGAGATCGCCTCCGTGATGGTGGACGGCGTGGAGTCCAGCTTTGAACTCGGTCCGGAGCAACCCTTTTTGGGGCAGCCCTTGAGCATCCCTGTCAATGGCCAAAGCCAAACCGTCAGCGTGACGTACACCACTGCGCCTGACGCGGCGGCCTTTCTTTGGGTCGAAGGAGAAGCTCCCTTCTTGTTCACGCAAAGCCAGGCCATCTTGGCCCGAACATGGGTGCCATGTCAAGACAGTCCTGGCATCCGTTTCACCTACGATGCGGACGTGCAAGTGCCGGCCAATTTGATGGCCCTGATGAGTGCCGTCAACCCAACAGAGAAATCCAGCGACGGACACTACAGCTTTGTGATGGACCAGCCCATCCCAGCGTATTTGCTGGCCCTTGCCGTCGGCGATGTGGCTTTCCGGAGCGTGGGAGACCATACGGGCGTCTACGCCACTCCTGACCTCATCGATGCTGCGGCCTATGAGTTCGCTGAGATGGAGGACATGTTGGTGGCCGCTGAAGGCCTCTATGGGAAATACGCGTGGGAACGCTACGACTTGCTCGTGCTGCCTGCGGCCTTTCCCTTTGGCGGCATGGAGAATCCTCGACTCACCTTCGCCACCCCCACCATCATTGCGGGCGACCGCAGCTTGGTCGCTTTGGTGGCCCATGAATTGGCCCACAGCTGGAGCGGCAACTTGGTCACGAACGCAACCTGGGATGACTTTTGGCTCAACGAAGGCTTCACGGTGTATTTCGAGCAACGCATCATGGAGGAGGTCTATGGGCGTGACATCAGCGAAATGCTGACCACCTTGAGCTACCAGGGTCTTGTGGACGAGGTGGATGGCATGATGGAGGTCAACCCCAATGACACCCACCTGCGCTTGCACCTCAAGGACAGAGATCCCGACGATGGCATGACCGCCATTGCCTATGACAAAGGCTATTTCTTTCTCAGACTCCTTGAAGAGACCGTCGGGCGAAGCGCATTTGATGCCTTTTTGAAAGCCTACTTCACGGGCCATGCCTTCCAAGTCATGGACACTGACAGTTTCTTGGCCTACCTCGATGACAACCTGTTGACGACCGAAAAGCTACAAGAAACCGTGCGGGTGAAGGATTGGGTGGATGGTGCCGGCTTGCCAGACAATTGTCCGGAAGTTTCCAGCCCCCGGATCGACAAGGTGGACCAAACCCTTCAGGGCTGGATCAACGGATCCGTTGCCACCTCGGCCTTGCCATGGAACGACTGGTTGTACCAAGAGCGGTACCGCTTCCTCTCCAACCTCCCAGACGGCACAGAAGCCGCAAGGATGGCCGAGCTCGATGCCACTTGGGACATCAACAGCACCGGCAACAATGAAGTGCTCTTTGCATGGCTGGAGCAGTGCATCCGGAGTGGCCACGCTGCTGCCTATCCCCGCTTGGAGCGTTTCCTCGTGGAGGTGGGGCGAAGAAAATTCTTGACGCCGCTGTATTTGGCCATGGTGGAGACGGACCAAAAAGACATGGCCCTGCGCATCTACGGCCTGGCACGAGGCCACTACCACAGCGTGTCCACGGGCACCATGGATGAGCTCTTGGGGTGGACGGAATGACCGTTCATTCCAAACATGAAGTGATGTGAAAGAGATCACATGAAAAAGGCACCCCGATGAGGGTGCCTTTTTCATGCATTGTGCGTGGCGATCAGCGGATGATGGTCACCACCCCAAAGACTTCTTTGCGGAAGCTTTCGACGGCAATGCTGTGCACCTCCACACGGTACGAGTAGGGACCATTGGGCACAAAGTGCTGCCCCTCCTCCCCAACTTGGCCGTACCACGCATCTTCCGGGTCGGTGGTGCGCCAAACAAGCTCGCCCCAGCGGTTCCAAACCTCAAACTCAAAACGGTCTGGGTCGATGTCTGAGCCCTCCACAAAGAAGGCGTCGTTGGTGCCGTCGTTGTTGGGTGTAAAGGTGTTGGGGACGTACAGGTTGAAGAAATCCTGGATGACCACATCACGCGTCACCACATTGACACACCCTTGTGCATCGGTGATTTGAAGTTGCACAGGGTACGTTCCACCGCTGCCATTGGGAAACTGAAAGACGGGGTCTTGCTCTGTGCTCGTTCCGAGTGGGTCAAACACATTGAACGTCCAAAGCCATTCGACCACATTCGCATTGGAGTATCCGTCGAAGGTGATTTCCGTATCAGGGGCCCTTGTGGGTTGTGGGCCAGCAAAGTACCCGACGTCTGGAATGGGGTAGACATTGATGTAAGCCTCTTGCACCAGCGTGTATTCACATCCACCTGCTTGGGATGTCACCGTCACACCCACATCATAGAACCCTGGATTCTCAAAGGTTTTTACGGTATTGCTCTCGCCAGCGTACGTTCCATCTCCAAAGGCCCAAAGGGTTCCTGAAATGGATGCCGGGTTCGTTTCATTCGTGAACAAGAAGGTGCCCGTTCCGCAAGCCTCCGTCGTGTCTGCAGAGAAGGAGATGGGCACAGGACTTTCCAACACCACCTCCGTACATGTTGTGCCAGGCGGGGTTTCGCAGTCGTCTCCCACAGTCACACAGTACGTGCCACTCGAAGGTGGGAACGTGAAGATGTTGGGGTCGTCCTCGTTCAATAGGCCGCCCTCGAAGGTCCAAGTGTAGGTGTACCCGGACCCTGAGCCGCCGTTGGAAGCGCCTGCATCGAGGAACGCCTCCTCTCCACTGCACAAAAAGTCGTCCGCCACGAGGTCGGCATTGATCGCGTCGAGCACGTTCACGCCCACCGAATACGATGGTGTTGGGCAGCCGTTGACGTCAAACGCCTGGACGGTGTACACCGTCGACGTGTTGGGCGACACCTGTTGTGCATTCCCATTTGGCAGGCCATTGTCCCATTCGTAGGTCCATACGTTCAAGGGATCGTCGTCAGAGTCGACTTCCAAAGTGGCGACCCCTCCCAAACAAATGGTCTGATTGGAAGGCACATTCAACGACAAAGGCAATGGATCAGCCAGAACAATTTCTTGGTTGTAGATGCAGCCGACATCGTCGTACACCACCACGGTGTAGTCCCCTGGCACCAAATCGTCGTAGTAGAAGTCTGTGATGTTGTCCCACACCAATTCATCCATCAACACGGGACCCGCCGGTTCATTCGTGTAGAGCTCGATGGTGAAGGGGCCTTCTGGCGCAAGGGCGTCCTCAAAGATCTCCACACCTATGACACCGTCGTTTGCAAAACAAGAGGGCTGCTGTTGTTCCACCTCGTAATTGAAGCCCGGCACCACCATCACTGTGGCCTCTGCTGCACAATTGTCAAAACCTACTGGCTCCACTGTCATGGTGTATTCAGTGGGTGTACCATCAAAGTCCAACACCGTTGGCGTTGGAGACGTAGGATCTGCCAAAAACTCATCTGGTGACCAGGACCAGTCGTAAGAGCAAACATCCGTCCCTCCCGTACATGTCACACAAAAAGAAAGTGGATCAAAATTGCCACTTTCACATGATACAGAACCGTCCGAGGTGATCTCAATGGTCAGGCATCCATCAGGATTCGTTGCAGTAAATGTTTGACCGGTAAAATCACCATTTGTGGTCGTCAGAACCGGTGCGGTGTTGTCGGCACCATCATAGATCGTCATGAAATCACAACAAGTCTCGAGGAATCCACCAGAAAAGTTCAAACTCATGACTGTCCCATCTCCGGGTACGTCGGGGCAGTACGTATAGGTTTCAAAAACTCCATTCCCCAAGCAAAGCTCAAAAGACCCCGCATCTCCACCACATGCCGAACCACCTCCACCATCCAAGCTGCCCTGCAGAGTCACTGGATCACCACAGAAAATTTGGTCTGGGCCTGCGCTGATGAACGTTCCAGGATTGTCAATCACCTGCACAGTCAGTGTCGTGTCCCATGTGCAGCCGAAGTTGTTGGTCACTACGTACCCAAATTCGAAGACTCCGGGATCAGGGAACATCAAGTCCACATAGTTGGCGTCATCTGAAACACCTTCCACCCCCAAATCTGAAGTGTTCAATACATTTGCCAGATCCCCTACAGGGTGCCAAAAGGATGAGTCAGCACCCAAACCAATTTCTGGCGTAAAAGTTGTAATTCCTGGAACGATTTCAGGATTGAAATCGATTCCCCACTCAAAAAGAGTACCATTGTCCGCTGCCCATTGATCGATCACGTTGAACGTCCAAATCCCATTCAAAGGACAACCCTCAAAGTCGCACAAGTCTCCGCAAGGAAGGTAAGTCCCCGCAGGCATAGGCGACGCCGCGTCTGGATTCCCGGCATCATCCATCACCCATTCCGCATCCATGTTCCA
>JBELJW010000027.1:0-15771 GCA_042089975.1 Flavobacteriales bacterium
CAGCTCACTCCTACGACGGGATAGTCCCGGTAGGAAGGGTGGCGCAAGTAGTAATTGACAATGGGTTCGTTGTAGGCCAGCTTGTTTCTCCAAGCGGCGGTGTCTGGCAGCGCACGTTCCACGATTTCCGGGTACGACGATCCGTAAATGCGTTGCAGCCAATTGACGTATTCGAGGTAGAAGTGGTTGGTCACTTCCGTCTCATCCATGTAGAAAGATGAAACGGTCGTGCGCCTTGGGATGTTGTCCCATGCGTACGTCAAGTCGTCGTCCACTTGTCCCATGGTGAAGGTGCCGCCCTCCACGAAGATGAGTCCCGGTCCCGTTTCTTGTTCAAAGTAGGCTGTGCGCTCAAACCCACCGTTGGATTCGAAGTTGTATGCCCAACCTGTTGCGCCAGAGCGCTCGTAGTAGCAGCCGTTCAGCGTCATCAAGCCAATGGCGACACTGAGCAAGCCCAGAATGTGCTTTTGCGTCATGAGAGGTGCAGTTTCAATTTTCAGGTTTCGTAGTGCAGGATGTGATGTCAGACTCAGAAGGTGGGGCAAGCCACGGTGCGGAATTTGGATCGCTGTGGCGAAGCAAACTTCATGCTCAAGCTGAGCTCGTGGGCACCACCTGTTGCAGGGGTGAGATCTGAAATCGTGATGTCGTAGCTGTAGCCAAAGCGCATGAGGCCCGTCTCCACACCCAGCAACACAATCAACGCGTCGCGGGTGTCTTCCGAGAAGAAACCGCGGTGCCAGATGCCCCCTACCAGAGGACCCTTGCTCACATAGACGCCAAGGTTCAACTGTTGAAATTCTCCCTGAACCCGGTAGAGCACGTTGGGAGAGATCCAGGCTTCAACACCTTTCACAGAGCGTTGAAGTGGGAGCTTCGCGCCTCCATGGGCAGTGATTTTCATGGGCAATCGACTCACCCCCACGACCAAGCTTTCGTTGGGCTCGTTCAGATGAGATGCCGCAGCACCGACGTAAAATTTCTCGGTGAAGGCCAGGAGACCTGCGCCAAAATCAACTTTTTTGACGGTCTCTCCGCGAGGGGTGTCAGCCGTTTCGTAGATGAATCCCCGGCGTGGGTCGATCATGTCCCCAAAGGTCAAGTTGCTCCAGTCCAGAGCCTTTTGGAAGTAGCTCGCCTCAAGAGCAGCCCGCAAAGAAAGCTTGCGTGTGATGGCTTGTTGGTAGGAGTATGCACCTGTGATTCGCGTGGTGTTGAGGGTGCTTTGACCGGCTTGGTCGTGCATGACGCTCAACCCCAAACCTCCTTGAATGGAATTGAACTGTTGGTCATAGCTGACCGCCTGGGTCACAAACGCACCACTCATCGAAGGCCATTGGTTCCGATGCGACATGACGACGCGCGGCCCCCGTGCAGTTCCAGCAAAAGCGGGATTCAACAACATGGGGTTGGAGTAGAATTGCGAGAATTCAGGGTCCTGGGCATGGGCCTCCTGAGGGGAAATCCCCACAAAAAGAACAGATGTCAAGGCCGCAAGGGCAAGGCAGGGGATGAATTTCGTCATGATCGGAGTCGCTGTTGAACCCACAAGAATACGAAAAAATACCGAGCATTGGGCCAAAAGAACCCGCCCAGACTCCCAAAAAGGGAGGCCATTCTGAGGCCTCACGGGGACTGGGCAATATGCCCCACCTTTGTGCGTAGGTATGTCAATGGCTGTCTTCAATTTCCCTTGGAATGCTTCCACGAAAATGCGCGTGATGTGCTCAGTCTCTGACGCGCCCTCCGGAAGGTTGTTCACATCACAACGTGTGCGGCGCCAGTCATGGTATGGCAGGGCTCTTTTTTTCTTGTGCTTTGTGCTGGGTTTGGGTTGGAGCACCGTCAACTGTTGGGGCCAGGAAGATGTCTTGGAACTGCATGTGAATTGGGGGGATTCAGAGTGGACATCCTTGCTCGACCAACCGTCCAAAACCCTATTGTGGCGTTCGGTTTTTCCGCTTGATTCCCTTTGGAACGGGGTGGAGGTCCTCGACGAAAGGTTGACATGGGAGCCGTGCGCGGGCGAATGCCTTGAACGTTTGAACTCCCAAGTCCGAACGGAGATGGCGGCCCCTTGGGTTTGGAGCGTTCAACAGGCAAATGGCCACGTCCGCCTGGTGGGTGAAGGGGGGGCGTTGAGGAAGTCCGTTGCGGGATGGGAACGTTTGGTCGCTGTGGATGCCACATTGGGGGCTTCCCCGGCACAATCGTCACGGGTGTTAAGGGAGTGGCCCACTTCAAGTGCAAGATCATCAGGAACTTGGGTCGCGTTTGCGACCACAGAAGAGGGGGTGCACTGCATGGGGTACGATCAGCTTTTGGAAGTCGGATTGCAGCCTGAGGATTTGACCCCAAGCTCGCTTCGTTTGTTTGGACAGGGTGGGGGGGTGTTGCCCTTTGAAAACGATGCAGACCGGCCATTGGACATGCCGCAACAGCGGGTGGTTTTCCGTGGCTTGGACGACGGCAGCTTTGATCCAGGAGACGAAGTGTGCTGGTACGCTCGCGCCCACGAGCGGTGGGAGTGGGATGCATCCGATGGGTGGTCCCACCAGGCCCCTTTTTGGGGAGACACCGCCAAGTGGTACCTCCGCATCGATGCCGATGCCACCATTCCACTGGCTTCCATCACGACGGTGGATCCTTACAACGGGGCGATTGACGACACGCGCATTGCCCATTTGGCCTACGGGGTCGAGGAACGGCACGACGTGAACTTGATCCGATCAGGCCGCAATTGGTTTGGCACAAGGCTCTCCTCTTTGGGGGCCAACACCAAGTCCTGGAACATCAGCATCCCGGGCGCCATTGCTGGCGAAGAGGCCACCATCGAGTTTGCGGCCGCAATGCGCACCACGGGGTCTGGAACTGGATCGGAGTTGGTGTACGCTTGGGAAGGTGAAACCCTGTCCCTGACGGACAACTTGCTGTCGCCCTCCTCTCTCGCGTTTGCGGGATACCGAAGTGGGGCCATGACTGCAGCATTGACGCAACCTGGATTGCAAGTCTTGGCCACCCTCAACCCGGGCAGTGACGACAGCAATGCATGGATGGATTATTTGGCCTACCAGGTCCCTCAATCGCTGGTCTTTGCGGGAGGCCAAATGGCCATCAATGGCCTGCCTGTGGATGGTGAGGGCAACAATGTGGAAGGCGCCCAATACTTGCTTGGCGGCAGCCCGACGCCAGACGCGGTTTGGGACGTGACCGACCCCCTCGATGTTCATGAGTTGCCCTTGGAGGACCTGGATGGCGCCTTGTCGTGGTCATCTTCCGCATCGGAGGTTCGCCGTTTTTGGGCCTTTCGATGGAGTGCTGCCAAGCGTCCGATGCCTCTTGGCCCCGTTCCCAATGTCAATTTGCATGCCTTGGGTGAAGTGGACTACGTGGTGGTGACCGTTCCCTCCTTGGCGGCGCCTGCCGACTCTTTGGCCTCCCTTCATGCGGCGCTCGGCCGCCGTGTCGCCGTGGTCCAGCAACAGGCCGTTTTTGATGCCTTCAGTTCGGGGGTCGCCGACCCCACAGCCATCAAAATGCTGATGATGATGTTGCGGGACCGTGCCTTGGCCAGTGATGGAGCATTGGATGCCCCCAACTACCTCCTGCTCATGGGCGATGCCTCTTATGACAACAGGAACCTTCAAGGCAATGGGGATCTCGTGGTGGGCCACTATTCCCAAGAGTCTCTTTTGACGACCACGAGTTACATCTCTGACGATTACTTCGCATTGACGGCAGAGGGCCAAGGCGAGCGGCCCGAGGACCTCCTTCAACTCGGCGTGGGCAGGATTCCTGCGCAAGACGAAGATGCGGCGTGGGCGGTGGTGGAGAAGGTGGCCACTTACCTCGGGTTCGATGAAACCAATGCCGATGCAGCCTCTTGCTTGGACCCCAACGGGACGAGCAGCTTTGGGCCTTGGCGCAACAGGATTCTGTTTGTCTCAGACGACCAAGACGGCAACAACCAAGACGGGCATCGCTACATGGACAACAGCGAGGAACACAGCAAAGCCATCCAAGAACAACATCCGGAATACGACATCTTGAAGGTCTACCCGGACGCTTACGAGCAAACGAACACCCCAGGAGGCGAGCGCTATGCCGATGCCACGGAGGAAATTGGCCGCCGCGTGGATGAAGGGGCGTTGATTGTGAACTACATCGGGCACGGTGGAGAGCGTGGCTGGGCGCACGAGCGCATCTTGAACATGGAGACCATTCAATCATGGACCAACCTGCGTCGCTTGCCCATCTTCATGACGGCGACATGCGAGTTGTTTCGCTACGACGACCCAGAAATCTACTCGGCAGGTGAGGCCATTTTGTTCAACCCCAAGGGCGGGGCTGCCGCCCTTCTGACCACCACGCGAACGGTCTACAGTGCGGGCAACCAACAAGTCAACCGCGCCTTTTTTGAGACGGCACTGGACAGTGACCAAGGGCAGCGATGCCTTGGCGACATTTACCGCGACACGAAAAATTCAGAGGCCATCCTTGCCCACACGAACAGCCGAAATTTCAGCTTGATGGGGGATCCAGGGTTGGAGGTTGCTTATCCCAAACATCGGGTGTTTCTCACCGACATCCCAGACACCCTGAAGTCATTGGATTTGGTCACGATCCGTGGATATGTAGGGACCGAGTCAGGGGACACCTTGACGGGGTTCAATGGAGCTGTGGTGCCGACGGTGTTCGACAAACGAGCGACGGTCACCACGTTGGACAACGACGCTTCTGAAGGACCTTTTGTCTACGAGGTGTTCCAAAACATCCTGCACAAGGGGCTTGCCTCCGTGGAAGCGGGGGTGTTTGAATTCAACTTCATTGTGCCAAGGGACATCGATTACACCTTTGGAACGGGCCGCATCAGTTGTTACGCCCTCGGAGTAGGCACCGATGCGCATGGGCGTTCTGAGGATTTCGTCATTGGTGGGACCTCTGAAAACCCGTTGATGGACGACGACGGTCCTGTGGTGGAGCTGTTCATCAATGACACGCTCTTCGAGGATGGAGACCTCGTCCATGAAGATCCATGGTTGTTTGCCCGAATTTTTGACGAAAGCGGCATCAATACGTCAGGTGTGGGCATCGGGCATGATGCCAAGGCGATTTTGGATGGGAATGCAGGGTCGCCCTATGTCCTCAATGAGTATTTCGTGTCGGATTTGGACACCTACCAGCGTGGCTCCATCCGCTTCCCTTTTCAAAACCTGGAAGAAGGGACCCACCAGTTGTCCTTCAAGGTTTGGGATGTGGCCAACAACAGTTCAAGTGCCGAAACGCATTTCGTGGTGGCTTCTTCCCTTGAGGTGGCTTTGCTCGAAGTGCTGGCGTATCCCAACCCTGCGCTGGAGCAAGTGACGTTCCGCATGGCGGGCAACCAAGCGTGTCGGCCAGCCAACGTGCGACTTGACATCTTTGACATTCGTGGCGGCAGGGTGCACACTGAGACGTTTGAAGGAGAGGTGCTGGGCTTTCGAGACGACGTCATGACTTGGGACTTGAAACCTTCTTCTGGACAAAGCGTACCCCCGGGTGTGTATGTGTTCCGTGTGACATGGGAGAATGAAATTGGCCAATCTGCACAATACGCAGACAAATTGGTCGTTCTTCGACCCCAATGATGCGCCTTTCACTTGATTAACTTTGGCAATTCTACGATGAAGCAAATCTTCCACATTTCTTTCCTTGGCCTTACGGTTGCGGCGATGTTGACCTCTGCCACACCTGTTTGGGGCCAAATCGAAGAAGACCCCACACAGTTGTTGCAGCTGAACACGATCACCACAGCGGTGCCTTTCTTGATGATTGCCCCCGACTCGCGTTCTGGGGCCATGGGAGACGTCGGTGTGGCTTTGTCCCCCGATGCGAACAGCATGCATTGGAATCCGGCCAAAATGGCCTTTTCCGAGAACGAGGTGGAAATGAGCATGAGTTATGCCCCTTGGCTGAGGGCCTTGGTGGACGACATGAACCTTGCCTACGTCAGTTCTGTTCGCAGGCTCAACAAAAGGCAGGCGTACGGCGTTGCATTGCGCTACTTCAGCCTGGGCAACATCACATTCACAGATGAAGTGGGGACCACCATTCGAGATTTCCAGCCTGCTGAGCTGAGCTTGGACGGAGGTTTCTCTCAAAAGTTTTCCGACAAATTCAGCGGAGGGTTTTCCGCGCGTTTCATCCACAGCAACTTGACAGGCGGCACATCGGTGCAAGGTGCGGACAGCCGTCCAGGCATCTCAGTGGCAGCCGACTTGAGCATGTACTACGTGAACGACGAGGCCGATTGGGGAAGCAAGGACGGCATCTTCAGCTGGGGGATGAACATGAGCAACCTCGGGGCAAAGATGTCGTACACGGAGACGACTGCCCGGGACTTCATCCCGAGCAATTTGAGGTTGGGTGCTGCGTATGAAACCATCCTGGACGATTACAACAGCCTGACCTTCGCCTTGGACGCGAACAAGCTTTTGGTCCCCACACAACCTGTGTACGACTTTGACGAGAATGGGGCCCAGTACATTTTCAGCGGAAGAGACCCAAACGTGGGAGTGGCCACAGGCATTGTCCAGAGTTTTTACGATGCACCGGGCATCGTGGTGGAACCCACCAATGGAGACGACCCTTACATCTTGGAGGGAAGCCGCTGGAAAGAAGAGTTGCGAGAAGTCAACCTTGGCGTGGGCATGGAATACAACTTTGCCGATGTGTTTGCCTTCAGGTCTGGATATTTCTACGAGCACTTCAGCAAGGGCAACCGCCAATTCATCACATTGGGTGCAGGTGTCAAATACACAGTTTTCACTGTGGATTTGAGCTACTTGATCAGCACCACACAGCAAAATCCATTGGCCAATACGCTCCGCTTCTCGTTGCGTTTGCAGTTTTCGGATTTGGCCGAGTTTGCCCAAGACAAGGAATGAGCCTCCGCATTGGATACGGCTACGATGTGCATCAGCTTGCGGAAGGCGAGGATTTGGTGATTGGGGGCCTCACGATCCCCCATGAAAAGGGATCTGTGGGTCACAGCGATGCAGACGTCCTCTTGCATGTCATTTGCGACGCGCTGCTGGGTGCTTTGGCCCTCGGAGACATTGGCACCCACTTTCCCGACACCGACATGGCCTTCAAAGGCATTGACAGCAAGGTGCTGCTCAAGCGCACTTGGCATCTGGTACAAAGCCATGGGTGGACCCTCTCCAACATGGACACAACCGTTTGCTTGCAGAGGCCCAAGTTGAAGCCACACATTCCGCAGATGCGCAAGTGCATTGCCGAGGTGCTGGGGGTGGAAATGGGGCGCATTGGGATCAAGGCGACCACAACAGAAAAATTGGGGTTTGTGGGAACGGAAGAAGGCATTTCAGCCCACGCCGTCGTGCTTCTGGAGCCACTAGCGTCGACTTCAGCCTAAGGGCTCTTCGAAGTGGTCGGGCTCTTTGTCCCCCGAGAAGTGAATTTTCAAATTGGCGGTGTCTCTGAGCAGGTCCACCTTTCCGATTTCCAAGTGCACAATGCTGACGCCAGTGCGCCGCTCGAGATCTGCGATGAGGTCTTTCCTCTTGCCTTCATGCAAAAGGTCAATGCGGTCGTACACGACCATTTTGGTGGCGAGATGTTCCACAAACCATAGACGTTCCAGCACAAAACTCAAGACCCAAATCAGGACATTGGCCAGCACAATCTCCACCCAAGATGCTGCCACGGGTGCAAGGGCATTGATGACCGCTAGGGCAATGACAATGAACAAATAGGTCATTTCCCGGATCGGGATGGCATTGGTGCGGTACCTGATGATGCCGAAGATGGCGAAGAGCCCCAAGGCGAAGGCGAGGTCAATTTCCACTCCAGCCAACAGGCGACACAGCAAAAATACTGCGGTGGAAACCAGCATGAAGGTGAAGACGAAGTCGCGTCTCTTGGCGGCCATATGGTAGATCAACCGCACCACCACCACGGCGGACAAAAGGTTCAACCCAAACAGGAGCAAGAGTCCCATCCAACCGGAGTCAGAAAGTGAAAGTTCAAGGGAAGTCATTGAAGGATGGATTCGTGTTCTGAATGTGGGTCGCTGGCCGCAAGTTCAGCGCGTTGGATGTCACGCAAAGTCTTGCGGTACGCGCCTGGCGCGAGGTCGTCGCAAACGGACGTCCTGCCCAAGATGTATTTCGACACCCTCAAGGCCCTTCCAAGCGGCCCGCGTCGACCAGTTTTGGCCCGGAACGACTGGATCAAGTCACCTTGATGGTTCAACTTTCGCTGCTTCCATTCCACCACGGCCAAGTGCGGGGTGGGGGCAGTCCACAAGGGGGTAGTCAAGTGTTTGCGCGGATCTGAAAATTGAAGATTCTGGTCGAAGGTGATCCTGTCACCACAGTCCAGGTTGACCAGGGTGAACCGGTCAAACCGACTTTGCAAGGAAGGGGTCAGTTCATCCGTGAAGTCGCCAAGGTGCTCCCGCAGAAACAGCTCCTCACGTTCTGTGAGGGCGGCATTCCATGCCAGGTCCGAGTTGCGGACAAGTCTTTTTTTGGCCGTTTTCCCGTAGACATCTCGAAGCTTGACTTCAAGAAAAGCCACCTTTGTGTTTTCGTACTGTCGGATGCGGATCTTGAACCGCTTGGTTCTGCCCCTGGTGTGTTCGACCAAACAGTCGTTGCTTGTGGTGTCGAAATACAAGTTGTTGTAGCGGATCAAATGTTGGCCTTCAATTTGGAGGACATGATGCTTCGCCAAATCAGAAATGACTTCGGGCAGCCAATCCGTCGGGGCGAGGAACTTCGAGTCGTAGCGGTCCATCAAGGCCACGGATTCGATGGCTTGAAGTCCCACGAAGGGACGTTTGGAGAGCATAGAGGAAATCGACATAGATCAGGTGGTGCAAGATAAGGACGATTGGATGGAGTGGGTGGTTGGCACACCACATACATCGTGTCCAAAAGACACGAATTGGCCGCTTTGGCCAACAAACTGTGTGTTGTTCCAATGGGGCATCTTCGAGTTGGGTCGGAACGCTATATTTGAGCGTTAATCCCATTTCGATGGCCACTTCTCAACCTACTGCCGCGACAGCGCCTAAAAAGCCTGCAAAAGCGAGCCAAAAGCGAACCGTCAAGAAGACCGGTTTGCCACATTCTTCCGAAACCTACAACCGCTGGTTCCGCGAAATGTACCTCATGCGAAAGTTCGAGGAACGCTGCGGCCAGCTCTACATCCAGCAAAAGTTTGGCGGGTTTTGTCACTTGTACATTGGACAAGAAGCCCTGCTTTCTGGCATGAAGGAGGCCATTCGTCCCACGGACAATGTCATCACAGCTTACCGCGACCACGCCCACCCGCTCGTGTTGGGCACTGACCCCAAGTTTGTCATGGCCGAGTTGTACGGAAAAAAGACGGGAACGTCCAAGGGCAAAGGAGGCTCCATGCACATGTTTGACAAGGAGCGCAACCTCTTTGGTGGGCATGGCATCGTTGGCGGCCAAATCGGATTGGGGGCGGGCATCGCCTTTGCGGACAAATACCGCAAGGAAGACCACGTCACCGTCTGCTTCATGGGAGACGGCGCGGCGCGTCAAGGCATGCTTCACGAGACCTTCAACATGGCGATGACGTGGAAACTCCCAGTCATTTTCATCATTGAAAACAACAAGTATGCCATGGGAACCTCCGTGGAGCGAACCTCCAATGTGACCGACCTCGAGACCTTGGGCGCGAGCTACAAGATGCCATCCGCCACGGTGGACGGCATGAGCCCCGAAGCGGTTTGTGCGGCGATCGCAGAAGCTGCCAAACGCGGCCGAAAGGGAGAAGGTCCTACGTTGTTGGACATTCAGACCTACCGCTACAAGGGCCACAGCATGAGCGATCCGCAGAAATACCGCACCAAGGATGAATTGGCGACGTACGTGGAGCGCGACCCCATCACCCACGTGCGCACCATCCTTTTGGACAACAAGTGGGCGACGGAAGAAGAGTTGAAAGAGGCGGAGAAAGGCATCAAGGCACAGGTCGAAGAGGCCATCAAGTTTGCGGAAGAGAGTCCGCTTCCAGACCCCTCGGAATTGTACGAGGATGTCTACGTTCAATCTGACTATCCATTTGTGAAAGACTGACCTCATGGCTGAAATCATCCGCATGCCCAAACTCAGCGACACCATGACCGAAGGAGTCGTGGCTGAGTGGCACAAAAAAGTCGGGGACGTGGTCGAAAACGGTGAATTGCTCGCCGAGATCGAGACGGACAAAGCGACCATGGAATTTGAGTCGTTTCAAGACGGTGTTTTGCTCCACATTGGGGTGGACAAAGGTGGAACCGCACCTGTGGACAGTGTGCTTTGCATTGTTGGGGAAAAAGGAGAGGACTTTGCAGAATTGTTGGCGGCCTCTTCGTCGCCAGAGCCAGAGGCATCGCCTGAACCCTCCCTTGCCCCTGCTGCCACCCCTACTCCGGCCCCTGCTCCGGCCCCTGCTCCGGCCCCTGCTCCGGCTCCAGCGCCTGCCCCCGTGGCGGCTTCCGCACCGAGCCCTGCACCGGCTGCCCCCGCGCCTGCCCCTGTGTCATCCAATGGAAGGGTCAAGGCCTCTCCGCTTGCCAAAAAGCTTGCAGAGGACCGCGGATTGAGCCTGGGCCTCATCCCTGGTTCAGGGGAGGGAGGGCGCATTGTGAAGCGAGACGTCGAGGCATTCGTGGGGGGAGGATCTTCTGCCGCCAATGCCGTGGAACGCTTTACGGAGGTTGGGGTAAGCCAAATGCGCAAGACCATTGCACGTCGTTTGGCAGAGAGCAAATTCACCGCTCCCCACTTTTACCTCAGCCTGACCATGGACATGGACGCCGCGATGACGGCCCGCAAGGCATTGAACGACCGCGGCCCTCACCGCGTGAGCTTCAACGACATGGTCGTGAAGGCTGTGGCCATGGCCTTGAAGAACCATCCAGCAGTGAACAGCAGCTGGCTTGAAGACCGCATTCGGTACAACGAACACGTTCACATTGGTGTGGCTGTGGCGGTCGAGGACGGCCTGCTCGTGCCCGTTGTCCGTCATGCCAATGCAAAATCCTTTGCCGAAATTGGTGTGGAGGTGCGCGAATTTGCCCAAAAAGCCAAAGACAAGAAGCTCCAACCCAGCGACTGGGAGGGGAACACCTTCACCATTTCCAATTTGGGGATGTTTGGCATCGAAGACTTCACCGCAATCATCAATCCGCCAGACGCATGCATTTTGGCCATTGGAGGTATCCAGAGTGTGCCCGTCGTCCGTGACGGCGCCGTGGTGCCAGGACACACCATGAAAGTCACCCTGAGCTGCGACCATCGGGTCGTGGACGGCGCGACTGGAGCGGCCTTTTTGAATGAGGTCAAACAGAACTTGGAGAATCCAGTGTTGATGTTGGCCTGAGAAACGCCTCGGGTGTAGCTTGCCACAACCATGGCTGACGTTCGCCCTTCGACTCCCATAGAATTTTTGAAAGGCGTCGGACCCAAACGGTCCGACGCGCTTGTTTCTGAGCTTGGTTTGCACACTTGCATGGACTTGCTCCTGCACTTGCCCTTTCGGTACGAAGACCGAAGTCAATTTCACCGCATCGTGGACATTGAAAGCGAGCACGTGGCCGTCCAGATTCAAGGGGTGATCACCCAGGCGAATGAATTTCGCGGGGGCAAAGGCTCCAGGTTGGTGGCCGTGTTTGACGACGGTGAGGCAACCATGGAGTTGCAGTGGTTTCGGGGAGCCCAATGGATCCTGCGCAACTTGCCAGTCCAAAAACAAGTGGTCATCTATGGCAAGCCCAAGTTGTACAAAGGGAAATGGAGCTTGGCCCATCCAGAGGTGGAGCTGTTGTCACAGTTTGAAACGCGCCAAGGGGGGGGGGCTGCGGCCCGTCTACCCCAGCACTGAGAAATTGTCGAGGCAGGGATTGAACAGCCAAGGGTTGGCCAAGCTCATCCGAAATGTTGCTTCCGAAGTGTCAGGAGTCTTGACAGAAACGCTGCCCTCACGCGTGCTTAAGGAGATGCATCTAGTCGACAGGGCGGCTGCTTTCCAACAGGTGCATCAGCCAGCCACCGCGCAAGAAGCGGATGCGGCCATGACCCGGCTCCGTTTTGAAGAGTTGTTTCTCCTACAAATGACCTTGCTCCAGCACAAGAAGAAGGTGACACAGGATCTTCCTGGCGTCCGCTTTTCAGAAGTTGGGGAGGCCTTCCATACGTTTTACGACACCCAACTTCCTTTTGAATTGACGGAAGCCCAAAAGCGGGTGCTGCGCGAGATCCGAGCTGATTTGAACACAGGTTGGCACATGAATCGCCTTCTGCAAGGCGATGTGGGCAGTGGCAAAACCGTGGTGGCCCTTCTCACGGCATTGCTGGCGAAGGACAATGGGTACCAAGCGGCCATCATGGCGCCGACTGAAATTTTGGCACAGCAGCATTTGGAGGGCCTTCGGGAATTGTTGGGGGACATGCCGGTGAGGGTGGAGTTGCTGACCGGTTCTGTCAAAGGGTCCGCGCGCGCCACCTTGCTGGAAGACCTCGAATCGGGCGCCATTGACATTTTGGTGGGGACCCATGCGTTGATTGAGCCCAAGGTGATCTTTGCACGTTTGGGTCTTGCCGTCATTGACGAGCAGCATCGCTTTGGTGTGGCGCAACGGGCGAAACTTTGGAAAAAGGCCAAAGTCGCCCCGCACATCTTGGTCATGACCGCGACCCCCATCCCTCGAACCTTGGCCATGACGGCGTACGGCGATTTGGATACGAGCGTGTTGGACGAGTTGCCTCCGGGGAGAAAACCGATTCAAACGGTCCACCGCACCGATGCCTCACGGCTCAAAGTTTTTCAATTTTTGGAGGACCAAATCGCCGAAGGCCGCCAAATTTATTTGGTCTATCCCCTCATCGAGGAAAGCGCCACACTCGACCACAAGGACCTGATGGATGGTTACGAGAGCATTGTTCGCCGCTTCCCCGTCCCCAACTACCAAGTGGCCATTGTCCATGGGCGAATGAAGGCCGACGACAAGGCCTGGGAGATGGAGCGCTTCGCCAAGGGGCAAGCCCAAATTCTCGTGGCCACCACGGTGATTGAGGTCGGGGTGAATGTTCCCAACGCCAGTGTCATGGTGATCGAAAGCGCCGAGCGCTTTGGTCTTTCTCAGTTGCATCAGCTTCGCGGACGTGTGGGCAGAGGGGCCAACCAGAGCTATTGCATTTTGATGTCGGCCACGGAACTTGGTCAGGACGCACGTCGTCGGCTGGAGACCATGTGCCGCACCAACGACGGTTTCGAAATTGCAGAGGTCGACATGGAGTTGCGCGGCCCAGGAGATGTCATGGGCACCCAGCAAAGTGGGGTGCCAGATTTGAAGGTGGCCGACTTGGTCAGGGACAGGCCTCTTCTGACAAGTGCGAGGTACCTCGCGCAAACGGTCTTGGACGAGGACCCGGATTTGGGCCGACCCGACCATCTTCCGCTGCGAGAAGCGTTGGAAACTGCGTTGAAAGCCCGCAGCAATTGGGTTCGAATCTCTTGAGAAGAGTCCCGAAATTCGTCGCATGAAGTTGTGGTGGATGCTTGCATTGTCGACGTTGGTCGCCCTGGTCTCGGGGACGATGTTCGTCTCGGCACCTGTTGACTCAGGTCCACCTGCCAATCCCATGCACTGGGCTTCTGACGACTGGGTCCAGTGGACCCAGATGGCCCCTGAGGCGTTTGCCTCCTTTCTCGGAGCCCAAGAAGTTCTGGATGGAGAATGGGTTCGGGTGTTCCGCCATGCAGAGGGCTGGATGCTTCAACACCACGAACGACCTTGGAAGCAAGTTCCTCAAGGCAGCCTTCAGAAAGCGTGGCGTGGTGGATGGATCAGTGGACCACCGGAGGCGTTGGCGGTCTGGGCAGAGGACCCGGCAACCATGGCTGGGCACTGGAGGGACGGACGAACCTCGGCAGAATTGAAGCGTTTGGAGCTTGGCTGGGCATGGCAAAGTGAGGGTTGGGTGATTTGGCCCGACACCAATGTGCTTTCAACTGTTGAGGAGGCTCCCAGTGCACTGTCATGGCAAGTGCAAGGCAGGAACGCTCCGGAGGAATGGTGGAGTTCTCGTCGCGGGGAATCTCCCATAGATTGGCCGTCGGACCATCCCGAACGCCTGCTGCTTGACGCAGGCATTCCATTGCATTCACATGCCACGAGGTGGCGTGATGGAGGCAGGTTTCGCCTTCGGGACATGGACACCTGGGAAGGGGAAGTCGAGAAGCTGGCATTGCAAAACGGTTGGGATCTTGCCTGGACCGACGAAGAGGTGGTCATCGAAGGTGATGCGCGATGGGAGTGGTCCAACACGGGCGGACAGCGCTTGGCAGGAAGGCAACAAAACACGGATTGGTCAGGCACCATGACCGCCCAAGGTGCTGTGGTGTGGGCGAGACTTGAGGAGGATGGACCTGAAGATGGGCCGTTGAGCTTGGCATCTTCCGAAACCACGGAAGGCCCAGAGGAAGGTCTTCTTGGGGAGGTCCGGAACCACAGGTCTGGCGCCCGCATGAAATTGTTCTTGGAGGAAAGTCGCGTTGTGGCGAGGGAGGCCGGGTCGGACGCTTTGACCTGGAGCTTCCCTGTTGAAGGGCTTCTTTCTGGAGGGGCGCGAGAAGTGGACGTGTACGCCAATGGCAAGTTCCAAGCCATGTTTGCAGAGGCCGATGGGCTCCACCTCGTGGATGTCAAAGGCCGGGAAGTGGTGGGCTTCCCCCTTCGTCCCGACGAAGGGGAGTGGACAGCCTGGGCATTGGTGGACTACGACAGAAACCGATCGTACCGCTACTTGGTGGCCGACGATGCCAGTGGATTGGTGCGCAACTTCAGGAAGGAAGGACAAACCACTCCGGGTTGGTCCCATCGCCCGGCGGAAGGTGTGGACAAGGACTCTCCGGTCCGGCATCTGGCCCATTTGCGGTTGGGGTCAAGAGACTATGTTTATGTGGGCAGGGAGAATGGCCAGGTCGAGCTTCTCAAGCGCAATGGGACCACACGCGCCCAGACACCCGTTCAGGTGGACCCCACCCATCCTCCTTTGTTCAGGACAGGTGCGGACTTGGACCGCACATCTGTTTTGTTCTTGGACGGGACGGGCTTCGTGAGGGAGTTTGTGCTTGGCACCGGAGAAGCGGTGGGCATCTCCGGACAGGCACGGGCCGATCGGATGTCTCAGGAGGATGTCGACGGCGACGGCATCTTGGAGTTGGTCACGTGGTGGCGAGGGAAATCGACAGCTTGGGATGCCCGCAACGAGCCCATCAATCGGCCAGCACGGCGCGACTGATCACAATCTTTTGGACTTCAGAAGTCCCCTCGTAGATCTGGGTGATTTTGGCATCACGCATCAGTCGTTCCACATGGTATTCCTTGACAAAGCCGTAACCGCCATGGATTTGAACCGCTTCGACGGTTTGGGTCATGGCGACCTCTGAAGCGTACAGTTTGGCCATCGAAGACGCCAAGTCGTAGTTCTCTCCAGCATCCTTCAGCGCGGCAGCCTTCAGGCAAAGCAAGCGCGCCGCTTCCACCTGTGTGGCCATGTCGGCGAGTTTGAAGGAAATGGCCTGGTGCTTGTGGATTTCCTTGCCAAACGCCTTTCGCTCCTTCGAATAGGCGAGCGAAAGTTCCAGTGCTCCAGAGGCAATGCCCAAGGCTTGTGCTGCGATCCCAATGCGTCCGCCACTCAGGGTTTTCATGGCGAATTTGAAGCCAAAACCATCTTCCCC
>JBELJW010000223.1:0-2652 GCA_042089975.1 Flavobacteriales bacterium
CCAAGCTGATGTCCGAACCGGTTGGGTTGTAGATCTCAAGGAACTTGTTGTTGCTGCTTCCCTCGGCGTAGCCGCTGAAGAACAAACCACAAGCGGGCGCGTCACCTGGCAAGAGCGTAGGCTCAACATACTCACAGTTGCCATCGTCGTCAGTGGCTTCTGAATCATAGTTGCAGGCCTCTGCATCTTGACAACCTGCAATTTCGAGTTCGTCACAAATTCCATCTCCGTCCAAGTCGCTCAAGCAAGCGCCATCGCAACCGTAGAACTGTTCAGGGTAGTAGCAAGAACCATCATCGTACTGGGCACCATCGTTGTAGTTGCAGGCCGAATCGTCGATGCAACCGCAAGAGGAACTGCCGAAGCTCAGGGTCAGGTACTCCGCATCGTCACCCACACCGAGTGGGAATACCTGCACGTACAATTGACCTGTCAACGTTCCGTCCGTTGTCAGCTGAGCCACGAGCACTTTCTGATCGTCTCCCGCAAGACCATTGGACACCAAGTTGGTGGTGAACCAGCTGCCTCCGAAGAAGCTGTTGATCTCCAAGTTTTGACCTGCTTCGAAGTCCGTAGCCCAAGTGTCACCTGCAGCCTGAGCCAAGGTCACATCAGCTGTGCCGTCGCCTGAAACAGGCGCCTCATCAATGCCAATGGTCAACCAACTGTCGTACTGCAAGCCTGGGAATGCAGCGTAGAACAATGGGTTCACTGTTCCAGCCGTCAAACCGCCCACAGCGCTTTGGAAGAAGCTTGTGCTTGTGCGCAAGTAAGATGGGTTGGCTTCGTCACCTGCAATGGCAGAAACAAAGTCAGAGGCATTGGGCGTGGTCACATACACACGGTACGTTGTCAAGCCTGCCACACCATCCACTGCCACAGTCTCCACGGACAAGTTGAACCCGTTTTGACCTCCGGCCGCCTCATTGGCGCAAGAACAGAAGTCGCATGATCCATCTTCTTGGGTGGCTGCTTCATCGTAGTTGCAAGCCAACTCATCGGTGCATCCAAGGCAGCTGCTGAAGTCGCAGTCGCCGGCATCGGTTGCAGTCGCGTCGTAGTTGCAAGCAGAGGCATCCTGACAACCCACGATTTCGTTGGCGTCGCAAATTGCGTCGCCGTCGGCATCACCGTCGCAAGTGCCGTCACACAGGTAACCTGGCTCAGGGTACACGCAAGGCACGAGGTTGGTCGCTGCCAAGTTGTAGTTGCAAGCGGTAGATACCACACAACCATCGATTTCCAACTCGTCGCATACACCGTCGCCGTCTGCGTCATTCACGCATGTTTCACCGTCGCACTCGTAGTATTCAGGAGCGAAGAAACAACTTGCATCGTCCACGTTGGCCGCTGCATCGTAGTTGCAAGCAGAAGCATCCGTGCAACCTTCGACACATCCACCGAAGTTGTATGTCGCTGAAGAACCATCAAGGCCAGCTCCTGCAAGCTCAACACCGTCGGCGCTGAAGCTCCAAGTTTGCTCCCCAGGGTAGTTGTCTGCAACGAACGTCAACTGAACACAAGCTGATGCATCTGCACAGAAAGTGTGTGAAGCGCTCGCTCCAAAGTCAGAGCCAGAAGCAACCTCCACTCCGTCAGCGGTGATGCTGTAAGAGCCTTCGCCATAAGTGCAGCACATGCCATCGGCATATTGGTCAGCGATGTCAAATTGGTAGAGGGTTCCTCCACCAAGGCAGTTGCCGTCGCAATCAACTTGATCGCTGGCAGGGTAAGTGCACGTAGAAGCTCCTGAGACAGAGACAGACACGCTGTTCAAAGAACCGTCGTCAAGGCCCAAGGTGTATTCAGCACCTGAACCAGAGTCCGTGATGCCCATCACAAAGCCATTCCAGCCGTCACCATAAGAATCATATCCAGTGAAGGTGTAGTCTCCAGCAGGCAAGCTTGCTTGTCCGCCTACAGCAGCATTGGCATCACCTGCCGCAACAACGGCGCCAGAAGCATCGGCAATTTCCCAGCTGATTTCGCTGGCGTAAGAGCCGAATGCAGTCCAAGTGAAGATCAACTGTCCATCACCAAAGGCTTGAACCGTGGCGTCTGAGTCGTAGTTGCAAGCAGTCTCGTCGATGCAACCAAGGACGTCCACAGGACAAGGCTCGCATGAGTTGTAAACATCAGACGCGTCGCCGTCTCCCTGGTTCCACTGGCGGTTGGCGTAGTTGACCCCATCCGTGATCGGAGCGCAACCCAAACCGATGATGTTCTCTTGGACACCGTCGACCACCCACAGGTACTCGAAGCTGGAAGAAACACCTGGCAAGAACACAGAGTAGGTGCCATCACCATTGTCCGCAGCAACAGGACCTCCATTTGGATCCCATCCCCACCAAGGACCTGTCATGCGTACTTCAGTGGCACCTCCTCCGCAGACCTCAACATTGAGGGTTACGTCGTAGGCACATCCACCGTTGTCCACTTCTGCGTCAGCATTGTAGTTGTTCGCAGCTTCATCTGTGCAACCCTCTACAATCTCTGGGCAATCGCCGCAGTAGTTGTAAATGTCCACTGGATCGGCATCACCAATGTTCCACTGACGGTTGGCGTAATTCACACCATCCGTGATCGGAGCACAGCCCTGACCGATGATGTTTTCAACACCGCCATTGACCACCCACAGGTATTCAAAAGCAC
>JBELJW010000224.1:0-2670 GCA_042089975.1 Flavobacteriales bacterium
ATCTTGTTCCGTCGCTACTTACCTTCGCCACGAATACACCTCACCATGATGTTCCAAAGAACCCTTTGCCCTTACGTGTTGCTGTTGGTCGGCTTGATGCTTGCCGGCAGCAGTTTGATGGCCCAGTCCTACCGAGGCAAACGCGCAGGGCGCGCCAATGCCTCTGGATTTGTGCGAGACTGCAACATGGCCGGAACCGTTTTCATGGAAGTCAACCGTTCCTTTGGCGAGGTCAATGGTGGACGCTGCGTGCTCAATGGTTCTCGGTTTGAGTTGAGCGAGCCATCGGGTCCCATGGGGCCTTACGTTCCTTTGGAGGGTCTTGATTTGCGGTCTTCCTCTTGGGTGGCGGTCGACTTTTTGACCCCGCCTCTGTTGCGTTACACCAATGCTGCCCAAGCCAACTTTTCAGCCATTCACATGGACGGAGAACCGGTGGAGATGGTGGATGCCACTGGATTCATCGCGACAAAGGCGAAGTTCCATGGGGCGCAAATGGCGTCCTGGTACGTGCAAGGCGCTTCCTTTGACGAGGCCTCGTTCAGTTCCGCGGTGCTGACCGAATGGACCACCGATGCCTTGTCGTACGAAGGTTTGTTTGAGCCGGCGCCCGAGAGCATGCGCGCCATTTCCGCGGAAGGTGTACGGTTTGAGAATTGCCTGCTCGAAGAGTGCAACCTTTCAGGGGGCAACTTCGAAGACGCCACCTTTTTGCTGACCAAGGCCACCGACGATTGCATCTTCAACGGGGCGGACTTCACCAATGCGATGTTGGACCAGTCCGACTTCCTCGAGGCGAACCTCAGTGGCACGAATTTGCGCAGGTCAAGGATCGACCAAGCTTCCTTCGAGTCATGCAACATGACAGGGGCAGATTTCAACGATGCGATGATCCGCAAGACCTCCTTCAAAGGGGCCAACATGCGCGGGGTTTCCTTTGTAGGAGCGATGGTGGATGGGGTCGATTTCACCGGCACGGATTTGAGCACAAGCAATTTGACCAATGCTTCGATGAAGAAGCTCACGGGAACCCCTCCAGCATTGCCTCAGGACTTTGTGGTAAAGAGCTACCAAGACGAGACGGTCGATGCCAAGGGCGACACCTTGCGGACGCAGGTGTACGACATTGTGATCAGTGAAAACCGCTACAACGACGGGCTCCGGGAGAAAAAAGACCAGTGATGTTCCCGATGTGAGGACATGAAAAAGGGCTGCCAACTGGGCAGCCCTTTTTCATGCACAATCTTTGCTTTAGCCCTCGTTGATCTCGACGCGAAAGGTATCTCCTTGCTTGATTTGATCCACGATGTCAAGCCCTTCTGTGACCTTGCCAAAACACGTGTGGTTGCGGTCGAGGTGGGCGGTGTTTTCGCGGCCATGCACAATGAAGAACTGTGACCCTCCCGTGTTGCGTCCGGCATGTGCCATGCTGAGGACCCCCTTGTCGTGGTACTGGTTCTCTCCATCCAACTCACAGTCGATGGTGTAGCCAGGTCCGCCGCTTCCGATGCCCTGCGGACAACCTCCTTGGGCGACAAACCCGGGGATGACCCGGTGGAATTTCAAGCCTTCGTAGAAGCCCTCTTGAGCCAGTTTGACAAAGTTGGCCACCGTCTTGGGGGCGTCTTTCTCGAAAAACTCCACGGTCATGGAGCCTTGGTCGGTGTGAATTTTCGCGTTCATAGCACAAAGATGCACCACAGTTCCAACATGGGAAAGCCCTTGACAATGACTATCTTTCAAGTCAAACAGATGGAAATGAATCGATTGAAATGGTGTTGGACATGTCTTTTGATTGGGGCATGCATGGCGGCGCAAGGGCAGCTGTTGCCGGAGTCCTCCACCTACAACGACAGTGTGGTTTGGGAGGCGGTGTTCACCGATGGTCCATCGGGAAAAGTGAACCGTGGCATCGTTGACAGTGATGGCCATTGTGTGGCAGCGGCGATGCCACTCAACACCGCTCGTGTGGTGAAAGCCAATGGAGAGACCGGTGCGTTGATGTGGTCCACTGTGATCAACAACAGGGTGGCTTTTGGACTATGTGAAGTGGAGGGAGATGGCCATCCGGACTACATCATCTCTGGTGGTGCCGGAAACAGTCAAGAAAGGTGGTTGACGAGACTGGATGGCAGCGATGGCAGCATCATGTGGGACCAGGTTTACAACTATGCTGGAGGCGGTGGCCAATACGATGGCCTGCGCAACGTGACGGTCGGTGCAGATGGATTTGTCTATGCCTCTGGGTTTGTGCAGGCGGATGAGTCGGACACCATTTTTGTCGTGTATGCTGGAAGCGCGGTCATGATGAAGGTGGACCCTTCTTCAGGCGAAGTCATATGGAGCTCCGTGAACAACGCGTCAGAATATTGCATCGCTTCGGTGCAAGCCTCCGACGGAACTTGGTACTCAGGTGGTGTGATGTACGAGGAGGGTCTGTCCATCACCAAGCGAAATGCCGACGGAGCCATTGTTTGGACGGAGGTTCTTCCATTGACCCAGGATGTCATCCCGTACGACCTTGCCATTGGCCAAGAAGACAACATTTATTTTGGGGGACACAGCCCACGACCAGGTGCGGGATTCCCTTACGACTATACCTGCATCGCGTTGAGCACGGAAGCTGCTGTTCAGTGGATGCAGAATTACGCGAATCCGAGAGGGTACAGC
>JBELJW010000028.1:0-8610 GCA_042089975.1 Flavobacteriales bacterium
CATCGGACTTGGGGCGCGCCATGACCCAGTGGGGGGTGCCTCAAGAGGCGATCCACGTCGTGCCCAACGTGGTCGACACCCAACGCTTTCAACCTGCGCCCATGAAAACACTCTCAGGAGTACCTGTGGGGTCAGCCCGACGAAAAATGGAAGGACGCGGGCCGGAGAAATTGCTCCATGTGAGTTCCATGGATGACGGCCAAAAGAACATTTCAGGACTTCTCGAAGCCTTGGTCCCCACCTTGGAAAAGCGGCCGCGCTGGACGGCCACCTTCGTGGGAGGAGAAACCGCCAATCTCGGGACAGTCCAAGCATGGGTGAAGGCCAAGGGCATGGGCGAACGCATCACCTTCACAGGCCCTCTTTCCTCTGAGGAAGTTGCTGGCCAAATGCAGCAGCACGATGTCTTGATGCTCAACAGCCGCATCGAAAATTTTCCGTGCGTCCTTCCCGAGGCGTGGGCCACGGGTCTTCCGGTGATAAGCACCGATGTCGGCGGCATCTCAGAGCATTTGCCCAAAGGCCTTGGGTCACGTGGCTTTCTGTTGGGGACGCAGGCCAATGCTGAAGAATGGGATGCAGCTTGGACCCAAGTCGCGGACGCGGAATGGGACGCCAAAGCCATACGCGACTATGCCACGGAGCATTTCAGTGTGGACGCCGTCGCCCGAGCCTATGACCAGGTGTACCGCCACGTGCTCAAGGCCTGAAGGCCGCTTTTAAAGGGCGTCAGATGAAGTCCAGAAGCGATTCGGTGCCAACGGGCCGGCGCACTTCAAATCCTTCTCCGTGCTTGAATCCAGCCGGACGCCCCGTGGACGTGGCACGTCCCCGCAGATGGTCCATGAATTCAGGGGAACTGATGGGGGTCTCGGGTTCGGTGGATTGCGGGTCGTGGAATTGGGAGGCGTAGGCCATCACCGCCTTGAACTTGGTCTCAAAATGTCCTTCAATGTTGACCACCACGTCCGGGACACGGTCCTGGTCCTGAATGAAATGGTACACCGCACGGGGACGCCAAGGCATCTCAGGTGCAGCCTCCGTGCCTGTCTCAATTTTCACAAGCCCAGACAGAAATGCCGCACGGGCCACAAGGGCCGCGGCCCTCCCGTGGTCGGGATGTCGGTCGTTCAAGGCGTTGGCGATGACCACCGAGGGCCGAAACCGACGGATTGCAGAAATGACCTTCCGCAAACTGTCGTCGTTGATTTCAAAGAAACCATCCGCAAGCCCCAAATTTTCGCGGTGCGACACCCCAAGGATGCCTGCAGCCGCCGTCGCTTCTGCTGCACGAATTTCCGCCGAACCCCTGGTCCCAAGCTCCCCCCTGGTCAAATCCACAATGGCACAGGACTTGCCTTCCGCCGCAAGTTTGGCCAAGGTTCCCCCCGCGGACAATTCCACATCGTCGGGGTGGGCTCCAAACGCCAGAACGTCCACTTGTACAGTTGAATGGCTCATTGTGCAAAGGTACTCCGCCCTCCCCAAGGCCACACGAAAGCCTCTTGTTCTCGAATTTATTTCACTCATCCCAATATTGGGGCGTCCTGTTCCCACTACCTTGTGAATGCGATCAATGAACATCGTACCGACGCAGGTGGTTGTACAAGGCATCCAAAAGCATTTCCATGGACCAATCTTCCTCTCCAAACCGCGACGTTCTGGTGCTGGGCGCTGGCTTTGCAGGACTCGCCACCGCCACCTATTTGGCCAAAGCGGGCCACCGCGTCCGAGTGCTGGAGCGCCACGATACCCTTGGAGGCCGCGCACGGAAGTTTCAAGCGGAAGGATTCACCTTTGACATGGGGCCCAGTTGGTACTGGATGCCCGATGTGTTCGAGAGGTACTTCGCCGACTTTGGTGCCGATGTGAATGAGGAAATGAATTTGGTGCGTTTGGACCCCTCCTACACGGTTTGGTTTGACGACGGGCCGCTGCAAATCCCAGCCGGTTTGAACGCATTGGCCACCGTATTCGAGGCCATTGAAACAGGCGCAGGCAAGAAGCTCCGCGACTTCATGGCGGAAGCGGAAGTCAAGTACAACATTGGCATGAGCAAGTTTGTCACCAAGCCTGCCCACAACGCCCTCGAGTTTGCGGAATGGCAAACCGTGGTGGACGCCACACGCCTCTCCTTGTTCACGTCATTCAGCACCTTCGCCCGGAAGCATTTCTCCCATCCCAAACTGCTCCAGATCATGGAGTTCCCGGTGCTTTTCTTGGGGGCCAAACCTGAAGACACGCCCGCGCTTTACAGCTTGATGAACTACGCCGACACCTGCTTGGGGACGTGGTACCCCATGGGCGGCATGAATGAAATTGTGCAGGCCATGGTGCGCGTGGCAGAACGACAAGGCGTTGAATTCCAGTGCAATGCGGAAGTGACGGCCATCTTGGACGAGGGCTCAAGGGCTTCGGGGGTGAGGTTGGCAGACGGCACGACCATGGAGGCGGCGGCCGTGGTGGCCACCGGCGACTACCACCATGTGGAGCAGACTCTGCTGCCCGCCAAATGGAGACGCTACGACGAGGCCTATTGGGACAAGCGCACCATGTCACCCAGCTCCCTGCTTTACTATGTCGGGCTGGACACGAAGGTGCCCGAATTCCAGCACCACAATCTGTTTTTCGACACCCCATTTGGCCCCCACGCCACCACCATCTATGACAGCCTTTCTTGGCCCGTCGACCCCTTGTTTTACGTCAGTGCCCCCTCGCGCACCGACCTGTCGGTGGCGCCTGAAGGTTGCGAGAACCTCTTCTTTCTGATTCCTCTCGCCCCAGGCTTGGAAGAGCAAGGGAATGAGCGAGACCGGTACTTTGAGGAGATCATGACGCGTCTGGAAGCCCATCTGGGCCGAGACTTGCGTCCCCATGTGGTGTACTCGAGGAGCTTCGCCCATCGTGAATTTGAGAAAGAGTATTCGAGCTACAAAGGCAATGCCTATGGCTTGGCCAACACCTTGCGCCAAACCGCGTTTTGGAAACCAAAAATGCGGAGCAAGCTTCCCGGATTGCACTTCGCAGGTCAACTCACCACACCCGGACCGGGAGTGCCCCCCAGCTTGATTTCAGGGGAAGTCGCTTCCAGAGAGACTTCCAAGTACCTCCATCGCCAAGGCATCCTTCCTGAGGCTGCATCGCAAGTCGATTTGGCCGTTGAACATGAACACGCCTCGCGCGGTTAATTCCCCGTCATGGACGCTCTGAAACTTTACGACAACGTGGCCGCGGAATGTGCCAAACGCACGACCAAGGCCTACAGCACCAGTTTCTCCCTGGGGATCCGCTTTTTGGCGCCATCCCTTCGCGAAGCCATCTACAACATCTACGGATTCGTTCGCTACGCAGACGAGATTGTGGACACGTTGCACGGGCCGCAGCAATCGGCCATGTTTGCCCGGTTCAAGGAGGACACTTACTGGGCACTTGAACACGGCATGAGCAGCAACCCCATTTTGCATGCTTTTGCCAAGACCTACCAGACCTACAACATCGAGCAGGAGCACGTCGATTTGTTCTTGCGTTCCATGGAGTGGGACTTGGACAAAACCGCGTACGACCGCGAGAGCTATGACGACTACATCGTGGGCTCTGCAGAGGTGGTGGGCTTGATGTGCTTGCACGTCTTCGTCTTTGGCGACCGTGCGACCTATGAGCGTTTGTTGCCCAATGCCAGAAGCTTGGGCGCTGCCTTCCAAAAAGTGAATTTTTTGAGGGACTTGAAGGACGACTTTGAGGACAAGGGAAGGATTTACTTCCCAGGGGTCGACATGTCTGCCTTCAATGCCGGGGCCAAAACGCAGATTGAAGCAGAAATTGCCGCTGACTTCCGTCATGCCTACCAAGGCATTGTGAAGCTGCCCAAAGAAAGCCGACTCGGCGTGTATGTTGCGTATGTCTACTACCAGCGTTTGTTCCAAAAAATCGCGGCCTTGCCCTCCAACCGCATCATGGAAGAACGTGTGCGGATCCCCAACCGCAGAAAAGCCACCTTGTTTGTAGGCTCTTACCTACGCCACAGCTTCAACCTTCTCTGATTCGAGATGGGAGGCACGTTGCGCTGGGCCTGCACTGTGTTGGGCATCATATCGTGGTCCCTCGCCTGCTCGCAATCCTCCCCTTCCGTGCTTGATGAATGGCGTGCATTGTACCGTCAGGCGGCACTAAGCCAAAGCGCAGGCCCCATGGCAAAGTCCATGGCGACGCTTTGTGAACAGAACCCTTCCAATGCACAAGCCTGTGGCTTCCAAGCTGTGGCTGAATTGATGCTTGCAGAAGAAACTTGGAACCCTATGGACAAACTGCAGCGCTTCAACGAATGGAAGCCCGTGCTTGAAGGGGTGCTGTCGGAGTTGCCCCACGACCCCGACATGGCCCTGTTGCGCTTGGGGGTGCAAGAGCATGTGCCGCTTTTTTTGGACTACCACGACGACATGACCAGGGACCAAGCCATTGTTCAGCAGGGACTCGACTCAAAGCATTGGGCCGAGGACCCCGATCACCAGCTCTTCGTGCAGGAATTTCTCTTGTCCCTCAGGGCCGCTCACAACCACACCAATCCCAAGCGATGAATCCCAAGACGGAATGGGTCGTCCTTGTCGATCCGGAAGACCGCCCTTTAGGCACCATGGAGAAGATGGAAGCCCATCGATTGGGGTGTTGCACCGTGCCTTCAGCGTGTTTGTCTTCAACAGCAAAGGCCACCTGTTGATCCACCGACGGGCACATGACAAGTACCACAGCGGAGGTCTCTGGACCAACACATGTTGCAGCCACCCCAGGCCTGAGGAGGGTGTCGTCGATGCGGCCCAAAGAAGGTTGATGGAGGAGATGGGCATGCGTTGCCAACTGGAGCCCAAATTCTCATTTGTCTACCGTGCCGATTTGGACCACGGGATGATTGAGCACGAACTGGACCATGTTTTGATTGGCTACAGCGACGTGCCACCGGTGCCCAATCCGGAGGAGGTCTGCGAGACGCTCTACATCCCCATTCCAGATTTGGAGGTTGACCTCGAAGCCCATCCAGAGAAGTACACCGCTTGGTTCAAAATTTGCTTCCCCGAAGTGTTGACCACCCTTTTGCACGCATGAGCCATTCTCAAGTTGTGGTCATTGGCGCAGGGGTCGGGGGACTCGCCACGGCGGTGCGCCTTGCCGCACGCGGCAGAGCCGTCACCGTTTTGGAAGCTTCAGACGAAGTGGGTGGAAAGCTCGCCGAGCATGTGGAGGCAGGCCACCGCTTCGACCGGGGGCCCTCCCTTTTCACCATGCCTGAATTGATGGAAGAACTGGATGCGCTGGTGCCCAAGGACCTTCCCGGACGACCAGCTCCTTTTCGGTACAAAACCCTGGACCGAAGCACCCATTATTTTTGGGAAGACGAAGAGGAACCGCTCATCGCTTGGACGGACACCCAAAGGATGGCGACCGACATGGAGCAGCGTTGGGGCGTGAAGGCCCAAGCGGTGATGGACCACCTCAAGGGAAGCAAGGACGCCTTTGAATTGACGCGCGGGGTGTTTTTGGAACGCAGCCTGCACGAGCGTTCCACCTACCGCACGGGTGCCGCATGGAGGCTGCTCTCCAGAATTTGGCAGCTGCCCCTTCTGGGGACCATGGCCCAACTCAACCGAAGAAAACTGAGGCATCCCAAGCTTGCACAGTTCTTCAACCGGTATGCCACCTACAATGGAAGCGATCCCCATCGTGCGCCAGCGATGCTCCACGTCATCCCGCATTTGGAGCATGGCATCGGCACCTTTTTGCCTGAGGAGGGCATGCGCTCCATCCCCCTTCATTTGGCGGGTCTTGCCCAAAGTCTTGGGGTGCAGATCTTGACCCAAACCCCAGCCGACCGCATCCTTCACGATGGCACCCAAGTCACCGGGGTCCTGGACAAACACGGCGTGGAGCATCCCGCTGACCTCGTGGTCAGCAACGCCGATTTGCACCCGACCTACCGTCACCTTCTCCCCGACAGAAAGTCCCCTGAACGGATCCTCAAGCAGGAGCGTTCCACATCAGGCGTCATCTTCTATTGGGGGGTGCGCGGCACGCACGAGGACTTGGGCCTGCACAACATTTTGTTCAGCAAAGACTACCAAGCAGAGTTTGCGTCCATCGCCCAAACGGGAAGCCCCGGGGAGGACCCCACCGTGTACATCAACATCACGAGCAAAGAGCTTCCCAAGGATGCGCCGGACGGACATGAAAACTGGTTTGTGCTGATGAACGTCTCCGCTGACCCCGAGCAATGGGGAGAGGAAGCTGTGGCCACCCTTCGAGGCCAGGTGTTGGAGAAAATCCAACGCACCTTAGGCGTCCGGCCTGACATTGTGTGCGAACAGGTGTTGACCCCAGGAACCATTGAATCGACGACTGGATCGTGGCGCGGGGCCCTCTATGGGGCTTCGAGCAACTCCACGGCGGCAGCTTTTCTACGGCACAGGAACCGGTCCACCGACCTCCGTGGCCTTTACTTTTGTGGCGGCAGCGTCCATCCGGGAGGAGGCATCCCGCTGTGTTTGCTTGGAGCACGCATCGTGGACGAACTTGCACACCAAGACCGATGACCCCTTCTTCCAACCATCCACCCGCGCCACCTTGGTACCGTGCCCCACTGACTTGGGGGATCGTCCTCGTGGTGTTGCATGCGGTCGGTGCTGTAGGTGTGGCCATGGGCCACGCGGACCTGCTCTTGCCCTTCACTCCACTGAACTTGTTGATTTGCGCTGCAATTGTGATGTCGTTCACCGGCGATGAAAGTCCCTGGCGATGGTCCTTGACCATGTTTTTGGGATTTGGTGTGGAAGTCCTCGGGGTCGCCACCGGACTCCTCTTTGGCGACTACAGCTATGGGAGGGGCCTCGGCCCACTGGTATTGGATGTTCCCTTGCTGATGGGGGTGCTGTGGTGGCTTTTGCTCCTGGGCAGCCATCACCTGTCCGAACTCGTCCTTTCCAGGGGCGGGAAAACGGTGTCTCCTTGGTTGCGCGCTGCCGCTGCGGCCACTTTGATGACTGCCCTGGACGGCATGATTGAACCGGTGGCCATCCGCGCAGGATGGTGGACTTGGCATGCAGGATTCATCCCGTGGACCAACTACCTCACTTGGTGGGTCGCCGCCTTTGGGCTGGGCATGCTTTGGCGCGACGTGGACGATTTGAAAACAAACCGACTCTCAGGCCTGTTGTTGTTGGTGTTCGCTGGCTTTTTTGCCACCCTCAATCTTCTTCCTTGGACCTTGTCATGAGCTTTCTCTTTCCCACCTCGATTGCATTGGTCACCTTCTTCGCCATGGAAGGCGTGGCTTGGTTGGCCCACAAATACTTGATGCACGGATCCATGTGGTTCTTCCATGAAGACCACCACAGCAATGGCCCTGGATTCTTCGAGAAGAACGACGCCTTCTTTTTGATTTTCGCCATCCCCAGTGCGTATTGCTTTGTCACTGGCAGTTTGTACGCCGATTTCAGGTTTTGGATTGGCACAGGAATCGCCCTTTACGGCGTGGCCTACTTTTTGGTCCACGATGTCTTCATCCATCGCCGCTTCCCGTGGTTCAAGCGCACCCAAAATGCGTACCTGATGGCCATCCGAAAGGCCCACAAAGTCCACCACAAACACCTCACCAAAGAGGATGGCGAATGCTTTGGGATGCTGTTTGTCCCGCCGCGTTACCTTCGTGAGGCGCGGAAGGCACTGCGCAGCCAACAGCAACGCACATGAGCGACTGGACGTATTTGTGGGTCAATCTTCTCGTCCTTTCTGTGCCTTTTGTGGCCAGCTTCGACCGCCGTGTGGCATTTGTGAAGGATTGGAAGGCTTTTTGGCCCGCCTGTCTCTTGACCATGGCAGGGTTCATTGCGTGGGACGTCTGGTTCACTTCGCAAGGCATTTGGGGCTTCAATGAGGCCCATTTGATGGGGTGGCGTTTGTTGGGTCTCCCCCTGGAGGAGTGGCTCTTTTTCATCACTGTCCCCTACGCCTGTGTCTTCACGTACACCTGCTTCAAAAAGTACATCCCACAATCTCCACTGGGCCTTGGCCATCGGAGTTTGACCACGGCCATGGCCGGATTGTGCATGGCCTTGGCATTGGGGTTTTCAGACCGGGCCTACCTCGGGCTGACCAGCGGGCTTTGTGCCATTTGGTTAGTGGGCACCCTGGTCCGCTGGAGGCCGTGGATGGGCCATTTTTGGTTTTCCTATGCGGTCTTGCTCGTGCCTTTTGTCATCAGCAACGGAGTGCTGACGGGGTTGGATTTTTGGTCTTACCCATTCCTTCACAACGACCCGTCCATTATCGTCGACCACATTGTGTGGTACAACAACGACCACAACTCAGGGTGGCGCGTGTTCTCGATGCCCGCGGACGATTTGCTCTATGGCCTGCTGCTGATCGGGGTCAACGTGAGCTTGTTCGAGGCCTTTTCTGCCCGAGGCAACAGGGCTGTTTCTACCCAAACCTAAGCCCCATTCAGGGTCATTTGCGCTCGAGCAACACCGTGACTGGACGGTGATCGCTCAATTCGACATCGTGTGTTTGATGGCTTCTTGATTGCCAAACCGTGTCCGCCAACACCCCATCGATGCGGAGCCCTGG
>JBELJW010000225.1:0-2656 GCA_042089975.1 Flavobacteriales bacterium
CACGCATGCCAGACGTGACAAACGGCGACCGTGTGTCAAATGGAACCATGTTCTTGTTCACCGTGATGTGTGCGCGGCCCAGGGACTGTTCCGCCATCTTGCCAGTCACACCCTTGTTGGTCAGGTCAATGAGCATGAGGTGGTTGTCGGTTCCTCCGCTGATCAGATCGTAGCCGCGTTCCACAAAGGCGTGGGCCATGGCCTGGGCATTCATGATGACCTGTTGGCAGTAGGCTTTGTATTCGGGCTGAAGGGCTTCGCCAAACGCCACAGCCTTGGCGGCGATGACGTGCTCAAGCGGACCGCCCTGCATGCCTGGGAAGACCCCGCTGTCGAGCATCGATGTGAAACTCCTGACGGCACCCTTCATGGTGGTCAAGCCCCATGGGTTGGGGAAATCTTTCCCTGCCATGATGACCCCACCCCTTGGACCACGCAGGGTCTTGTGGGTGGTGGACGTCACCACATGGCAATGGGGAAGCGGATTGTCGAGCAGGCCTGCGGCAATAAGCCCTGACGGATGTGAAATGTCGGCCAAGAGGATGGCCCCCACATCATCGGCAATGGCGCGGAATCGAGCGTAGTCCCATTCTCGGGCGTACGCCGAGGCGCCACAAATCAACATTTGGGGCTTTTCCCGGCGGGCCGTCTCTGCCACCTTGTCCATGTCGATCCGCCCCGTCTCTTTCTCCACTCCGTAAAAAGTGGGCCGGTACAGCTTGCCGCTGTAATTGACAGGAGATCCATGGGTCAAGTGACCTCCGTGTGCCAGGTCAAAGCCCAAAATCGTGTCCCCCGGCTTCAGGCAAGCCAGCATCACTGCGGCATTGGCGGACGCACCAGAATGCGGCTGCACATTTGCCCAAGTGGCTCCAAACAACTGGCACAACCGATCGATGGCCAAGCGCTCGGCTTGGTCCACAAATTCACAGCCCCCGTAGTAGCGCTTGCCAGGCAAGCCCTCTGCATACTTGTTCGTAAGGATGCTTCCTTGCGCCGCCATCACGGCATCGCTGGTGTAGTTCTCAGAAGCGATCAATTCGGCGCCTTCGACCTGGCGAACGCGCTCGCGCTCCACAATGGCGGCCACCTCGGGATCGCGTTGCAGCGATGCCAAGGAAGCGGTTGGAGCTGGGGTGGATGTGGTCATGTCCATGTTGATGCCAAATCTAACCTTGCCCGCCAACCCAATCCCGCATTGTGAACAAAACGCGCACATCTTCGTACCTAAAGGAAATGCCTTTGGGATTGAAAGACAATTTGTACCTTGCCCCCATGCTCATCAATGCGCCTCTCCGTTGGATGTTGTGCACCGCCCTTCTTTGGGCTGGTTTTGCAACGGGTTCCGACGCTCAATATGGCTTGGACTATGGCTTTGCCATTGGGACGGCCAATTATTTGGGCGACATCGGTGGCGACGATTTGACGCGCCGAGATTTTTCGGCCGATTTGCACTTGGGCCAAACCAAGTTGTCAAGCCACGTTTTCGTGCGCTACCGTCTGAATTCGGTGCTGGCTGTAAGGGGCCAAGTCGGCACGGTGTACTTGGAGGATTACGACAACCTCTCCACCAACGCGGCCCGCGTGACGAGGAACGCCCACTTTCGGAATTTTGTCAACGAATTGAGTGCACGGGCTGAAGTCTCTTTCTTCTCAAGCCCCATGATCACCCGCTACACCAGCAAACTACGGGTGGGAATGAACGCATACGCCACCCTTGGCATCACCGGGTTCTCTCACAACCCCCAAGCGCAGCTCAACCGCGACGCAGCGGAATACCACTTTGCACAAGGCAACATCGCCACCAACCCGACCCAATTGAACTACGACGAGTGGTACGACTTGAGGGACGCCGGTACCGAAACCTTGACTTATGGCCAGCTCTCGATGGGGGTGCCGCTGGGGCTTGGTGTTTCCTTTGAAGTGAACCATCAAATCCGAGTGGGCATGGAGTTCGTTTGGAACCTCACCTTCACGGACTACTTGGACGATGTCAGCTTCACCTGGGCTGACCCCTCTGGTCTCAGTGACATCCAATTCTTGTTGAGCAATCCTTCTTCAGCAGCAGTGGCGGAGGCTGCTGGGGTGGACAATCCTGAAGCCTTCCTCAACAGCTTTCGCTGGGACGAAGCCTATGAAAGCCCCCGTGGCAACCCAGACAAAAACGACACCTACGGCACCCTACAAGTGTCCGTGAGCAAGGTGGTCATGAGCTCGAGCAACTTCCGCCGCAACAACTACCGTTCTGCCAGGAAGCCTTCCAAGCGCAGTCGCACAAGGAAAGGCAGCAGCCGCATGGGCCGTGGCCGGGCGAAGTTCTAACTGTCCCATGGCGAAGCGCACCAATGCGCTGGGCGGCTCCACGTCTCCCTACCTCCTACAACACCAACACAATCCTGTCCATTGGCGGCCCTGGAGCCCTGATGCTTGGCGGGAAGCACAAGACACTGGAAAACTCGTGCTCATCAGTGTGGGTTACAGCGCATGCCATTGGTGCCACGTGATGGAACGTGAGACCTTCGAAGACGAGGAAGCGGCCACCTTCATGAACGCCCATTTCATTTGCCTCAAGGTCGACCGGGAGGAGCGTCCCGATGTCGACCAGGTGTACATGGAAGCAGTGCAACAAATGACCCGGCAGGGAGGCTGGCCTTTG